>VBCJ01000388.1 GCA_005884335.1 Betaproteobacteria bacterium
CCGAAGACCGCACGTTCATCTGCTCTCAGCGAGAGGAAGATGCGGGCCCTACCAACAACTGGGTCGATCCGGGGGAGATGCGCGCGACGTTGAGCAAGCTCTTCGACGGCTGCATGCGCGGCCGGACCTTGTATGTGGTTCCGTTCTCCATGGGGCCGCTCGGCTCGCACATCGCGCATATCGGCATCGAGCTGACCGACTCGCCGTACGTGGTGGTCAGCATGCACGTCATGACGCGGATGTCGAAAAAGGTGTGGGGGATCTTGGGCAAGAGCGGGCATTTCGTACCCTGCGTCCATTCTGTCGGAGCGCCGCTCGCTCCCGGCCAGAAGGATGTGCGCTGGCCGTGCAGCAAGGAGCACAAATATATCGTTCATTACCCAGAAACCAAGGAAATATGGTCCTTCGGCTCCGGTTACGGTGGCAATGCATTGCTCGGGAAAAAGTGTTTTTCGCTTCGCATCGCCTCGATCATGGGGCGCGAACAAGGTTGGCTCGCGGAGCATATGCTGATCCTCGGTGTGACATCGCCTTCGGGTGAGAAACTCTACGTGAGCGCGGCGTTTCCTTCAGCGTGCGGCAAGACGAACTTCGCCATGTTGATTCCGCCGCCGGCGTTCAAGGGTTGGAAGGTGTCGACGGTCGGGGAAGATATTGCGTGGATCAAGCCGGGCAAGGACGGTCGCTTCTACGCGATCAATCCCGAGTCGGGATTTTTCGGCGTTGCGCCGGGGACGTCGGAGAAAACCAATCCCAACTGCATGGCGATGATCAAGAGCAACACGATATTCACGAACGTGGCCATGACCCCGGACGGAGACGTGTGGTGGGAAGGGATGACCGATACGCCTCCCGCCAGGCTCATCGATTGGCAGGGAAAGGAATGGACGCCCGGTTGCGGCAGGAAAGCGGCGCATCCCAACGCACGGTTCACGGTTCCAGCAGCGCAGTGTCCTTCGATCGATTCCGATTGGGAAAATCCGCAGGGCGTTCCGATATCCGCCTTCGTGTTCGGAGGCCGGCGCTCTGACACCGTGCCGCTTGTCTCCGAGGCAGTCGATTGGGACTCTGGCGTGTATATGGCCGCAACGATGGGTTCGGAGACCACGGCTGCCGCGACCGGAAAGGTAGGGGTGGTGAGGCGCGATCCCATGGCAATGATCCCATTTGTCGGTTACAACATGGGCGATTACTTCAGCCATTGGCTTAAGCTGGGCCGCTCGGTGCCCCAGCGCCCCCGCATCTTCTGCATCAATTGGTTTCGTACCGACGCAAATGGAAAGTTCATCTGGCCGGGATACGGCGAAAACATGCGAGTGCTGAAGTGGATCGTGGAGCGCTGCCAAGGTAAAGGCAATGCGGTTGAAACACCCATCGGCAAGGTCCCGGATTTCGAGGATTTGGATTGGAAGGGTCTGGAAAGCTTCGGCAGCGACAAGTTCAAGCGCGTGAGCTCGGTCGACGGCAGGGAGTGGAGGCGGGAACTGAAGCTGCAAGATGAATTGCTGCAACTGCTGGGAAGCCGCTTGCCGCGTGAGCTTGCCGCGCGGCGTGAAACGCTCGGACGCTCCCTGGGCTGAGAGGTTCCGAAGGTCCGGTATCTTGCGAAGCCGTCGCACGACAGGTTCAACTCTAAGGTATTGTTTATATTTTGATTGTCCCTGTCACTGCCTAGCTTTACCGGTTGTGAATATCGCGTGGAGACCTGTTAGCAAGCTGTGTCCTTGCGGGTTAACAGGCTGTGTAAATCCTGTGGGAGGACGTGCAGAACGCCGACGTTTCACGTGAAACGTCCACCGGTCGCTGGCTTGCTCAACCTCGGGTCCCCATCATCGACCGAATCCGTTTTTGCGCGCTGAAGGTTCCACAGTGAAACACTGTCTCTCGCCGTGGAATACCTTTAAAATTCGATTGCTTTCGGTCTATTTTCTTGCTCAAAGCGATGCAATTTCCCACTCGATTCGATGTCATCGTGGTCGGTGGCGGCCACGCTGGGACCGAGGCGGCGCTTGCGGCCGCGCGGGCCGGTTGTCGGACCCTTTTGCTGACCCACAACATCGAAACGCTGGGGCAGATGTCTTGCAACCCGTCCATCGGGGGCATTGGGAAAGGGCACCTTGTCAGGGAAGTAGACGCCTTGGGCGGAGCCATGG
>VBCJ01000389.1 GCA_005884335.1 Betaproteobacteria bacterium
TGGCCGCCCGGGCGAAGGGCGGCGTCTTGATTTCTCCGTGAAGCCACACGAGCGGCTTGTCGCTCGGGCTCACAGCCACTACACTATGTCAGATCAGACATGTGGTCAAACCCTGGCTGCGATTTCGGTCCGCATAACTCCGGCATGAAGCCGACGGCTGCGCCGACCGCCGAGCCACGGCATTAGCGTGACAGGCGAGGTGATGGAGCTCGGCGAGCAGAAGCCCTCGAGACATCGAGCAGTACGGTGCCCTGTCGCGTCCACCTGTTCTCTGAGGGTGATCTGACCGCCCTTCTCGTATTGCGTTGGGATCGAGCAGTCTTCACAAACGCCGGGGGGCATCGTCATAAGGCCGAAGCGACCGGCCACCCGCTTCATCGTCAACGAGTACAACCGCCGGATTCGGACAAAGCGAACGCTTCGCAGCCAGCCAGGTCGTCTCAGGATTCATTGAGGGCTCGGCGGCGGGCCGCCGACTGGCTTCGAGGAAGGGCGGCGGGGTGCCGGTTTTGGTGCCGGTTGTGCGTCACAGATCGGCGGCTTCGGTCACCCTCCAGCGCACTCGCCGCGCTGCAACTCCGCGTCAGGTCTTACATCGGCTTCTTCGGTATCACACCATCACGCTATCCCTTCGCGCACTTCTAATCCGAGGGTCGCAGGTTCGACTCCTGCCAGGCGCACCAGCTTCATAGCATTTCCGCGCAGTTTCTCGAGCCTTCGAGTGTTCGGTCGCCTACCCCCGCACACCACGCCACCGCACAGTCGAGGACAGAACGAGGACAGTCGGCGCCGGCCGCCCGTTGTGACGACGCTCGAGCTGCGCTGACACGAGCCGCGGTCTAAGCGGGAGCAAGACAGAGCGACCGACGTCAGCGCTATAACAGCACGGGTCTGCCTATAGACATGCCGAAACTGAACTGCCCGTGGTCCGAGAGGGTACGAGAAAGGTCTCAGGAATGTCGTGGGGAGGGCGGGACGGCCGACCTCACTGTCGCCTGAGCCCGTGGCGTCGCGGCCCAAGCGCAGAGCGGGGAATGAACGCGAGAAGGGGCCTCGAGCGCGATCTCGAGCCTCACGGCGGGAGCGATCAGATGACGTGGTGGCAGCGCGGCATCATCTACCAGATCTATCCGCGATCGTTCATGGACAGCAACGGCGACGGCACCGGCGATCTGCCGGGCATCATCAGCCGGCTGGATTACCTGGAATGGCTCGGCGTGGACGCGATCTGGATCTCGCCGATCTTTCCCTCGCCGATGGCGGACTTCGGCTACGACGTCTCGGACTATACCAGCATCGATCCGTTGTTTGGGACGCTGGACGATTTCGACCGGCTCCTCGCCGATGCGCACCGCCGCGGGCTGCGAGTGCTGCTCGACTACGTTCCCAACCACACGTCCGACCGGCACCCGTGGTTTCTGGAATCCCGTTCGTCGCGCGACAACCCTCGGCGCGACTGGTACATTTGGCGCGACCCCTCGCGCGGCGGCGGGGTCCCCAACAACTGGCTGAGCGCCTTCGGCGGGAGCGCCTGGGAGTGGGACGCCGCAATCGGCCAGTACTACCTCCACACGTATGTGAAGGAGCAGCCTGACCTCAACTGGACGAACCCGGAGGTCGAGGCCGCCATGCTGGACGTCCTGCGGTTCTGGTTTGACCGCGGGGTCGACGGGTTCCGCATCGACGCGCTCCGCCAGGTCGGCAAGGATCCGGCGTTTCGCGACAATCCACCGAATCCGGACTGGACACCGGACCAGCGCCCGTACAATTCACTGCTCCCCGTCTACTCCGCGGACCGGCCGGAGAATTTGGAAGTCGTGCGCCGCTTTCGCGAAGTCGCCGACGCCTACCCGGACCGCGTCCTGATCGGCGAGTTGTGGGTGCCGATCGAGCGGCTGATGGTGTACTACGGCGTGCGGGGCGTCCATCTGCCGTTCAACTTTCATTTGATCACGACGCCCTGGAAGGCTCGGGCCGTCTCGGCGCTGATAGATCAATACGAATCGGCCCTGCCGTCGGGGGCGTGGCCGAACTGGGTGCTCGGCAATCACGACCGGTCGCGCGTCGGGAGCCGAGTCGGGCCGGCGCGGGCGCGCGTCGCGGCCATGCTGCTCCTCACGCTGCGCGGGACGCCGACGCTCTACAACGGCGACGAGATCGGCATGCAGGATGTGTCGATCCCGCCGGACGCGGTGCGGGATCCGTTTGAACGGAACGTGCCGGGGCGGGGCTTCGGCCGCGATCCGGAGCGCACGCCAATGCAGTGGGACGCCGGTCCGCACGCGGGGTTTTCGGCCGAGACGCCGTGGCTGCCGATCGCCGACGACTACCGGACGGTCAACGTCGCGGTCGAACGCGCCGATCCCCGATCGATGCTGTCACTGCACCGGGCGCTCATCGGTTTGCGGCGCGCCACGCCCGCGCTGGCCGTGGGCAGTTACCGATCGATCTACACGGACGACGACTTGCTGGTCTACGAGCGCGAGGCCGGCGCCTACGGCCGGCGTGAGGTGGCGCTGAATCTATCGGGCCGGCCGCGCGTGTACCGGCGGTCCGGAGCGCCGGCACGGATTCTGATCTCGACGCATCTCGACAGGCGCGACGAGCGCGTCGCCGGCGCGCTGGCATTGCGGGCGGACGAAGGCGTGGTGCTCGAGCCGGCGCGGTAGCCCGGCGGCGCGCCGCAGCCACGTGTTCTCGTTCACGACGAAAAAATAGCTCTCGTCCGAGGGAGCACCCGGAGTGGGCGTCGGGGACCTGCGATTCGGCTGTGCCTACGACCGACGAGGCTCTGGGACTGGTGGGGACCAGGTCGTTGCGCGGCTTCTTACCGCCAAGTGAGAAACAGCGGATGCCGCAACAATCCCACTCGGCATTACACCCCACACCCGCGACACCTGCTCCGACCCGCAACTCGACTTCGGTCTCCAGGTGACTCTCAGAACCGGCCTACGGGACCCGGGTACGGGTCACCACAGCCCATCGCTGGTTCGAAGCGACCAAATCAAGACGTATCTCGCGAGCCATCCCGGGGACAAGCTCGACG
>VBCJ01000390.1 GCA_005884335.1 Betaproteobacteria bacterium
ACAGGAGCGCCTGCTGCCAGGGCGCGAGATCGTCCGGCAGCCGGACGTCATGGCAGTAACTTGCCCCGTTGCGCGCGCCGCCGCCGGTGTTGTAACCCTGTTACGCGAGCGACAGCACCGCGGGGAGGATCGGCAGCGACTCGAACGCGACGCGCGCGCCGAGCCGCGAGCCGCGGCAGATCTCGGCGAGATGGCCGAGCAGGCCGAAGCCGGTGACATCGGTCATCGCGTGCATCCCCGCCGTCTCCGCCAGTCGATGGCCGACGGTGTTGAGCTGCGTGGTGATGGCCAGCATCTGCCGGTATCCCTCCTTCGGCAGCGCGCCTTTCTTGAGCGCGGCGCTGAGAATCCCGACGCCCAGCGCCTTGCCGAGCACGATGGCGTCACCGGCACGTGCGGTGCTGTTGCGTTGGACGCGCTGCGGGTGAATCACGCCGAGCGCCACGAGGCCGTAAATCGGCTCGACCGAATCGATCGAGTGGCCGCCGGCGATGGGAATGCCCGCGGCCTCGCACACCGAGCTCCCGCCCGCGAGAATGTCCTGAATCACGTTCACCGGCAGCTTGTCGAGCGGCATGCCGACGATGGCGAGCGCGAAGATCGGACGCGCGCCCATGGCGTAAATGTCGGACAGCGCGTTGGTCGCGGCGATGCGCCCGAAATCGTACGGGTCGTCCACGATCGGCATGAAAAAATCGGTTGTGGCGACGACCGCCTGCTCGTCGTTCAGACGATACACGGCGGCATCGTCGCCGGTCTCGATACCCACGAGCAGCGCCGGATCGAGGTACTGGCGCGGGACCTTGGCGAGGATTTCCGCCAGCGCGGCGGGCGCGATCTTGCAGCCGCACCCACCGCCGGACGTCAAACTGGTCAATCGAACGTCTGACATGGCACACCTCTATTCAATTGGCGGAAGAGAGTGGGAGTCGAACCCACCAAGGACCGGCTGACGGCCCTTACCGGATTTGAAGTCCGTTCGCCCCACCGGGGTGCGAGTCTCTTCCGGAAACCTGTGCCTCGCGCCGGCCGCTATCGGTGCCGGCGTTTTCCTTGATGCGTTCGACCAGCAGGGTCGGGTCGCGCACGCGGTGGGCGTCGCCGACGCGGCGCGAGAAACCGGTCTTGTCGAAATACTCGAGGATCCGGATCGCGATCTTGCGACCCGTTCCGATGCGGTCGCGGAACTCCGACGCCGTCACCTCGCCCTTTTCCGCCGCGAGCTCCGAGGCAATGCGTGCGAGTTCGGCGATCGCCTCGCTGGTGAAGAAACGGTCGTGCATCACCTCGTAGGTGTCACCCAGTATCGTCACGCGCTGCAACAGACTGCGTATTTGTGTTTCGGGCGCCGCGAGCGTCCGCGCGATGTCGCGCACCCACGGCGGCTGAAACGGCGTGGCCTGAAGCAACAGCGCCACGGCGCGCCAGAGCTTCTCTTCCGCGCCGGTGAGTGTGATGCGATGTTCCGGCAGATGCAGCCACGGGCCGTGACGCGCCACGCGCCGCCCGGCTAGCAACTGGTTGATTAACGCCGTGAACATCTCCCACGGCAGGTCCGGGGTCGCCAGCCGGCGCAAGCGCCGGCCTTCGAGGCCGAGCACCTCCGGGACACGGGCGTGTTCGGCCGCGAGCGCCGCCAGCGCCGCCTGCTGCGTCGTCTCCCAGCGCAGCGGCGCAAAACCAAAACGGCCGGCGCCGGCGACATTGACCACCACCATGGGAATCTCGCGGTACAGCGTCTCGGCAGCCTCGGCGCGCAGATTAAAACTGCGCGCGAACCATGACAGATCCACACCCGCCGGCGCGTCGTTGAGCAGCTGCTGCAATGCATCGAACATTGTGGGACGCTCCAGTGCCGCGAGCACCGCCAGACGCGCGGGCGTACGCACCTTACGCGCCGGCGCAAACGGATCGAGCACCACCCCGCCCGCGAGCGTCTGCTGGGCCG
>VBCJ01000396.1 GCA_005884335.1 Betaproteobacteria bacterium
TTGCCGTCCGAACCAGGATTGGCTGCGGAGCTTGGTCGGCTTCTTCTTTGCCATGTCAGTAAGTCGCCCGCCCGCCGGAAATGTCGAACACCGCGCCGGTGGAGAACGAACAATCCTCGGAGGCGAGCCAGCATACGAGCGAGGCGATCTCATCCACCGTCACGAAGCGGTTCATGGGGATTTTCGCGAGCATATAGTCGATGTGCTGCTTGGTCATCTGGTCGAAGATCGCGGTCTTCGCCGCGGCGGGGGTGACGCAGTTGACGAGGACGCCGGTTTGCGCAAGTTCTTTGCCCAAGGACTTGGTAAGCGCGATAACCCCCGCCTTGGACGCGCTGTACGCGACCGCGTTCGGGTTGCCTTCCTTCCCCGCGATCGAGGCGATGTTGACGATGCGACCGTACTTGCGCTTCACCATGTGCGGGGCGAGCGCGCGGCAGCACAGGAACTGGCTCGTGAGATTGACTCTCAGCACGCGCTCCCATTCCTCGACGGGATACTCGGCGGTGGCGACGTTGAGGCCCGCGATGCCGGCGTTGTTGACGAGGACGTCGATTTTGCCGTGCTCGGCGAGCGCCTTTGCCGTGGCACGCTCGACCGCGGCCGCATCCGAAACGTCGATCGGGTCCTTTTTCGCGGCGAGGTCCCACACCCTGACGGTTGCGCCGGATTCTTCGAGGCGCTTTGCGATCGCGGCGCCGATTCCCTGCAATCCGCCGGTGACGATGGCGGTGCGGCCCTTGAAATCGAGCGAGTTCATTCCTTTACCGCTCCCGTCATGCCCGAGACGTAGTACTCGACGAAGAACGAATAGAGAATCGCCACGGGCAGCGAGCCGAGCAGCGCGCCGGCCATCAGCGCGCCCCAGTGATAGACGTCGCCTTCGACCAGCTCGGTGATTACGCCCACCGGGACCGTCTTGTTTTCGGAGGACGAGATAAAGGTGATAAGGGCGCACTCCTCGAGCTCATAGGGAATGGTGCGGAAATAGCCCATGAGCAGCCAGGTGCAGAACGGTACCAGGAACGTGGGATAGGTGAGGATGAGTGCCCACACCGAGTCGAACAGCCCCAGCTTGAACACGATGAGCGCGAGCGGGATGAACAGGATCGACGGCGGGACGAGGTAGGCGAAGAAGATCGACAGCCCGACCTGGCGCGAGCCCTTGAAGCGCAGCCGCTCGATCGCATACGCGGCGAGCACCGCCGCAAATAACGAGATGAACGTCGACAATACCGAGATGAGGATCGTATTCCACAGCCATTGCGGGTACTCGGTGCGGAACAGGAGCTTCTCGAAATGATCGAGCGTCGGCTTGACGATCCAGAAGGGGTTTGCCGCCTTCGACATCAGCTCCTCGTTCGACTTGAACGAGGTCATGACCATCCAGTAGAACGGGAAAAGCAGCACGAACATGAACACCCCGAGCGGGATGTAGAGTGTCACCCAGCGCCGCGGCAGGGTCTGCAGATATTCCATGCCTGCAGTGTCGGGTTTATCGCTCATAGTGTGCTGTCATTCTGAGGGCGCAGCCCGAAGAATCTGCTGTTCTCGAAAAGCAGATCCTTCGCGGAGTTCACCCTCGAGCGTAGTGAAGGGCTCAGGATGACCATGGTTCCCATGTTCACTTGTCGCCTCCCCCCTGTTGCCATCTCCGCCGCTGCAATCCGAAGTAGGAAAAAAGAATCGCGGCGAGGAGGAACGGCACCATCAGCATCGCGAGCGCGGCACCTTCGCCGAGCGCACCGCCCGGGATGCCGCGCTGGAACGAGAGCGTCGCCATCAGGTGCGTGGCGTTGAGCGGCCCGCCGCGCGTGAGCACGTAGATAAGCTGGAAGTCGGTAAACGTAAAGAGCACCGAGAAGGTCATCACCACGGCGATGATCGGCGTGAGCAGCGGCAGCGTGACGTTCCAGAACTGCTGCCAGGGCGTCGCGCCGTCGATCGAGGATGCCTCGTACAGGGACGGCGGGATGGTCTGCAGCCCCGCCAGCAGGGAAATCGCCACGAACGGGACGCCCCGCCAGATGTTCGCCGCGGTCACCGAGAGCCGCGCGAGCCAGGGCTCGCCCAGGAAATCGATGTACCGGTCGATCAGGCCCATCTTCGCGAGCGTCCAGCTCACGACCGAGAACTGGGAATCGTAGATCCACCAGAACGCGATTGCGGAGAGCGCCGTCGGCACGATGAACGGCAGCAGCACGATCGCCCGGATGAACGACTTGAACGGGAGTTGGCGGTTGAGAATCAGCGCCAGCCACAACCCGAGGACAAACTTGAGCACGCTCGCCACGATCGTGTAGAAAAGCGTGTTGAACAGCGAAAGCCGCGCGACGCTGTCGCCGATGAGGAACTGGAAGTTCTCGATTCCGATCCAATGGCCGGTACGGCCGATTTTGGCGTCGGTGAAGCCGAGCCAGGTGCCGAGACCGAGCGGATAGGTGAGGAAAAGCAGAAGCAGAACACCCGCGGGCAGCATGAACAGCAGCCCGAGGGTGTTCTTGTTGTCGAAATAGCTGCTTTTCAAACCTTGTAGTATCTTTCGGCCCGTTTGGTAGCGCGCTCGATGGCTTCCTTCGGCGACTTATCGCCCGAGGCGGCTTCGGCGACCATGTCCACGATGATGAAGTCGGCGAGCGCGCCCGCGGACGCGTAGCCGAGCTTGCCGGC
>VBCJ01000397.1 GCA_005884335.1 Betaproteobacteria bacterium
CTCGACCGTCACGCGGCGCGTCATCTCGCGGTCGATCTTGACGATGTCCGGCCTCAACCGCCAGATGCGGTCGAAGTTCGAGAACCCCGCGCCGAAATCGTCGATCACGATGAGACAGCCGAGCTTGCGGTAGTGCTCGACCGCGGCACCCAGGTGGGTCTCGTCCTCGAACGGCGTCTCGATCAGCTCCACCGCCACCCGGTGCGTCGGAAATCCGTTCGACTGCAGCATCTTCAGGAAGAAAGGCCCGTACCGGAGACTTTCCGAGGCGACCTGCGGATCGACGTTGAGAAACAGCCAGCTGCGCGTGTTGCCGAGCCGTTGGAAGTTCCGAACATGCAGGGCCCTGCATTGGCGGTCGAGGCGGATCCTCTCCTCGCCTCGAGGCGCCTTGCTGAACAGCTCCGGGGGCTCGACGCGCCTTCCGCTCGCGGAATGGACTGCGCGAATCAGGCCTTCGTAACCGACGGGACGGCGATGGGCGAGGCTGTAGATCGGCTGGAAGTGGCTGGACAGACTGAACTCGTCGCCCTCGCCGCGTTCTCCTTGCGAGTAGTACTTGTCAAGAAGAAGAGGCGGAGAAAGATCCACCATGTTCACGGCGCCCCGGCAAGTCTGCGGAATTCTTGTTACCGATAGAAGTACGACGAGTATGCCATATGACGCGTCCCGACGATGATCCGTGCCCCCCGCCGCGCGAGCCCGCCTAAAGCGGCAGCTTGGTGAGACCGAACGCGAGATCGTCGCCCGCGAGGGCTGCGAAGTCGAGGTCCACGCAGAGCACGTGGTACGACCCGTTCAGCGAAAGGGCGTAGGACAAGGTGACGCAGAGCTTCGGGCCGGTGGCCGACAGATAGGGGCGCGTGATCTGGACCTTTCCCGGCGCCTCGATCGCCCGGCGGAAGAACGGCTTCGTCTGCCAGTTGGTGCCCGTGACGGGCCGTATCGGTGTCAGGCGCCGGTCGCGCACGGCGACGCTGCGTTCGGTCTCCGCGCTCGCGCCGATCTGGGAGCCGTCGCCCGCAACCAGGTAACAGCGCTCGGTGCAATCGAGATCGAGCAGCGCCCGTACGGCGCTCGTGCGATCCGCGCCGGCGGACAACGCGAGCACCGCATCCGCGAGCGCCGCGATGTAAGGCTGGAGCCGCACGCGCCGCTGGTCGTAGAATTCGGCGGTCTCGAGACGGAAATTCCTGAAGAGGCGCGCAAACAGATCGTCGCAAACATGCTCGGCCTGCAGCTGCGCCGCCGGCGGAGCGAAGTAATTGCCCTGCATCAGGTCGGTGTCCGCGTCGGTCGCGCAAAGCGCCTCGGCTTCGGTCTCGATTCCTTCCACGCATACGAGCGCGCCCGACTCGTGCAGCACCGAGATGATCCCGGCGAACATGCGCCGCGCGAGCGGCTCGACCGTCACGCGGCGCGTCATTTCGCGGTCGATCTTGACGATGTCCGGCTTCAGCCGCCAGATGCGGTCGAAGTTAGAGTACCCCGCGCCGAAATCGTCGATCACGACGAGGCAGCCGATCGTGCGGTAGTGCTCGACCGCGGCGACCAGGCGTTTCTCGTCATCGAACGGCGTCTCGATCAGCTCCACGGCCACCCGGTGCGCGGGCAGTCCGTTTTCCTCGAGCATCTGGGCAAATGAGCCGAACCGAAGACCCTGGACCGCGATGTACGGGTCGACGTTCAGGAAGAGCCAGCTGTCCTCATCGCCCAGCCGCCGGAAGTTCCGCACGTGCAGAGCCCTGCACTGGCGATCGAGTTGCATGCGCGGCACGCCAGCCGGAGCCTTTGCCAGCAGTTCGGTCGCCAAATAGGCCTTTCCGTTCGAATCGGTCCCGCGGATCAAGCCCTCGTAGCCAACCGGCCGTCGATGGGCGAGACTGAAAATCGGCTGGAAATGAGTGAATAAACGAAATTCGGAGGGCGAGCCGCCCTCTGCCTCCACGAACAAGGTATCGGGGAGCGACGGAGCCAAATCGGTCGTGCTCGTCGCGTTCCACGGCAGGCTCATGGAGTGCCTACTCGCTGCATTGAACCGGCGCGGATCCCGCCGACGCGCCGCCGAGCGCGGCGGGACGCAGACCGGTGGAGTCCTGCTTGCGGACTTCGCTCGAAAGAAAGAGCGCGGGATCGACGCGCGCGTTGTTGAGGCTGACCGACCAGTGCAGATGCGGGGCGGTCGCCCGGCCGGTTTGGCCGACCGTGCCGATTCTCTCGCCGCGCGCAACATGGGCGCCCTTTGCGACATCGATGCGGCTCAGATGGTTGTACATGGTCACCAGTCCCTGGCCGTGGTCGAGGACCACGGTGAGCCCGTTGAAGAAGTAATCGCCGATCTCGATCGCGGTGCCCGCCGCGGGCGCGGCGATCGGGGTTCCCTCCGGAGCCGCGATATCCAGGCCGCTGTGGGGCTGCCGCGGCTCGTCGTTGAAAAACCGCCTCAGTCCGAACCCGCCGGAGACGCGACCCGCCGACGGCAGGTCGAAGCTGAGGGTATCGAGGGCGGCATCGCTGAAGGTCGAAAACGCCCGGACCAGCGATTCCTGCTCTCGCGCGATCCGCCGAAGGTCCTCGGGCTCGGGTTCGACCTGGCGGCGGTTGGCGAGCGTCACATGCTGTGT
>VBCJ01000398.1 GCA_005884335.1 Betaproteobacteria bacterium
GTTTACCTTGACTACGGGCGGCGCGATGGCCGCTGAGATCAGGGTGTTGAGCGCCGGCGCAGTCGAGCCGGGCTTGAGAGCTGCCGCCGCCGCCTTTCAAAAGCAGTCCGGCCACACGGTGAATATCGCTTTCAACACTGCGCCCGAGATCCGCAAGCGCATAGGCGCGGGCGAGGCCTTCGACGTGGTGATCGCGCCCCCCGCCGCGCTCGACGAATTCGCCGGCAAAGTGACGGCGGACCGCGTCAACCTCGGGCGGGTGGGACTGGGCGTGGCGGTACGGCCCGGAGCCGCCGTGCCCGACATCTCGAGCGGCGAAGCGCTCAAGCGCTCGGTGCTGCAGGCCGAATCGATCGTGTACAACCGTGCGTCCAGCGGCATCTACTTCGAGAATCTGCTCAAGAAAATGGAGATCTACGGAGAGGTGCAGGCCAGGACCACGCGCTACGCAGACGGCGCCGCCGTCATGGAGCACGTGCTCAAGGGCAAAGGCCGGGAAATCGGCTTCGGGCCGGTCACCGAAATCCTGCAACACCGCGAGAAGGGCCTGAAACTCGTCGGGCCGCTGCCGCCCGAGGTGCAGAACTACACTTCGTATTCCGCCGCGCCGATGACGGCGGCGGCGAATGCCGAGCTCGCGAAGGTCTTCGTGCGCTATCTCGGCAGCCTCGAGAGCAAGGCGCTGTTCGTGAAGGCGGGCATCGACTAGTGAGCGATCCGGCATGAGGGTGGTGGCGGCATTCCTGTCGTGGGCGGTCGCGGGCGCGGCCTGGGCGACCGATATCAGGGTCTTGAGCGCAGTCGCGCTCGAGCCCGGCGTGATGAAAGTCGCCGAGCAGTTCAGGAAAGAAACGAAAAACCGGGTGAGGGTTCTATTCTTCGCCGGAACGCCGCAGCTCGAGAGGCGCCTTGCGGTGGGCGAGCCGGCCGATGTCCTGGTCGGCCCGGCGGGATTGATGAACGACCAGCTGCGAAGGGGCAAGCTCGACGCGGAATCGCACTCCTTCATCGGGCGCGTGGGGATCGGCGTTACGGTACGCGCCGATGCGCCCGATCCCGACATCGCCACGCTCGACCGGTTCAAGCAGTCGCTGCTCGGCGCCGATTCGATCGTCTACAACCACGCGTCGACCGGCCTGTACCTGGAAAAGCTGTTCGAGCTGCTCGGGATCGCCGAGCAATTGAAGACGAAGACCACGCGCTACGTCAATTCCGCGCAGGTGCTCGAGCACGTGATCGGCGGAAAGGGCGTCGAGATCGGCTTCGGCACGATCACTGAGATCAGGCAGTTCGAGCCGAAGGGCTTGAGGCTGGTCGGGCCCCTGCCCGAGCAGGTGCAGAATTCCACCGCGTATTCCGCCGCAGTGATCACCGAGGCGCCGGAAGCCGAGGTCGCGAAGGATTTCGTGCGCTACATCGGTACGCCGGCCGCAAAGGCGTTTTTTTCGGCCGCCGGAATCGAGTAGGGGATCGCCATGGCCTCGCTACTGGACAAGATCGACGTGCACGACGCAGGCGACAAGATCATCCTGTCGAGCGATGACGAGGCGACTCTCAAGTACGTGGTCGAGGAAATGAGGAAGGAAGGCGCGCGCGGCCTGCAGGCGCCGGTGAAGGTCGGGCACCAGTGGATCGCCAGCTTCGAGCGCCCCGGGGCGGCGGAGTGCACCGTAGAGAAATTCGGGTTCCAGATCGTGATCACCGGTGCGACCGAGGAAGACGTGCTCGCGCGTTCTCTCGGATTCCGGGAGCGCGGGGCGCTGATCGTGCGCGGCCCCGAGCAGGAAGACGGCGCGTGGAAGCTCTATCTCGACGACGTCGGCAGGCGCACCGGGAACATCGTCAGCGGCTGAATTCCGTGACGAAATCCATCGCGCTGCTCGCGCTTGTCTCCGGGCTCCTTGCGCCAGCGTGGGCGCAATACCCGACTCGGCCGATCCGTCTCGTCGTGCCGGCCGCCCCGGGCGGGGGCACCGACATCGTCACGCGCAGCGTGGTGCCGGCGCTGTCCGAGAATCTCGGGCAGACGGTGGTGATCGAGAACCGCGGCGGCGCGGGCGGCGTCATCGGCAGCGACCTGGTTGCGAAAGCGGCTCCCGACGGCTACACGCTGCTCATGGTCTATGT
>VBCJ01000399.1 GCA_005884335.1 Betaproteobacteria bacterium
TGCGTGATGACTTCGAGCCCTCCCCCGACGCACACGCCGTGGATCATCGCCACGATTGGGTGCCGGCAGCGCTCGATCGCGCCCATCGTCGCCTCGAGCACCGCGCCGTACTTCTTCGCGGTCTTCGCGTTCCTGCGCGTCGTCTCGAATTCGGAGATGTCCGCGCCTGCCGCGAAGGCCTTGTCGCCCGCGCCGCGCATCACGATGCAGCGCAAGCGCTTGTCGGCGTCGAGCCCGCGCATGACCTCCCCCAGCCGCTTCCAGGAACCGAGCCCGAGCGCGTTGAGCTTCTCCGGGTTGCTGAGCGTGACGGTGGCGATGTCGCCATCGCGGGCGAGAAAGATTTCTCCGGACATGAGCGTTTTCCTAGGCTGTCTTCCTGACGAAAGCGCTCCGCATCCGGCCGACCGCGCCGCCGATCAGCGGCCAGAAGAGCAGGACGAGCGCGAGCGTGGTGATCGAGCCGACCAGGCCGTTCGACCAGAACACGCGCATGTCGCCCCCCGAGCCGATCATCGACAGGCGAAAGGAATCTTCCGCCCGGTTGCCGAGAACGAGCGCGAGCGTGAACGGGGCGAGCGGGATGCCGATCTTCTTGAACACGTAGCCGACGACGCCGAAGAGGAGCATCAGCCAGATGTCGAACATGGCGTTCTGGATCGCGTAGGCGCCGATCGCGCAGGACACCACGATCATCGGCGCGATCGCCGAGAACGGCACGCGCAGGATCGCGGCGAAGAGCGGCACGGTGGTGAGAACGAGGACGAGGCCCACCACGTTGCCGAGATACATCGACGCGATCAGGCCCCAGACGAAGCCCTTGTGCTCGACGAAGAGCAGCGGCCCCGGGTTCAAGCCCCACACCATCAGGCCGCCGAGCAGGATCGCCGCCGTGCCCGAGCCCGGGATGCCGAGCGCGAGCATCGGCAGAAGCGCCGAGGTGCCGGAGGCATGCGCCGCCGTCTCCGGCGCGAACACGCCTTCGATACGGCCCTTTCCGAACGACTCCTTGTCCTTGGAGAAGCGCTTGGCGAGGTTGTAGCTCATGAAGGAGGCGGCGATCGCGCCGCCCGGGGTGATGCCGAGCCAGCATCCGATGGCGGAGGAGCGCAACAGCGTCACCCAGTAGCGCGGCATCTCCTTCCACACTTTCAGCACCGTGCGCAGGCTGATGCTGGCGGCGTGGCCGCGCAGCGCGAGCCGCTCCTCCATGGTCAGCAGGATCTCGCTGATGCCGAACAGACCGATGACGGCGACCAGGAAGTTGATGCCGCGCAACAGCTCGTCCAGCCCGAAAGTCATGCGCAGCTGCCCGGAGACCGTGTCCATGCCCACGCCCGCGAGCAACAGGCCCAGTGCCATGGAGATGATGGTCTTGTGCTTCTCCTCGCGCCCCAGGCCGACGAAGGAGCAGAAGGTGAGGAGATAGACCGCGAAGAATTCCGGCGGCCCGAAGCGCAAGGCGAAGGAGGCGATTCCGGGCGCGAGGAAGGTGATCAGCAGCACCGCCACGAGCGAGCCGATGAAGGACGAGGTGAAAGCCGCAGTCAACGCCTCGGCCGCCTTGCCCTGCTGCGCCATCGGATAGCCGTCGAAGGTCGTCGCCACCGACCACGCTTCGCCCGGGATGTTGAACAGGATCGAAGTGATCGCGCCGCCGAAAAGCGCCCCCCAGTAGATGCAGGAGAGCATGACGATGGCCGAGGTCGGATCCATCGTGAAGGTGAGCGGCAGCAAGATCGCGACCCCGTTGGGGCCCCCCAGGCCCGGCAGCACTCCGACGAAGATGCCGAGAACCAGGCCCACCATCATCAGGGCGAGGATCTTCCAGGTCAGCAGGACGCTGAAACCGTAGACGAGTAGCCCGAAAGCTTCCATCGCTCTAGCGTCCGAAGAGGGCTTCGAGCGGGCCCTTGGGCATGAGCACGGCGAAGGCGATCTCGAAGGTGACGAACATGACGAGCGAAAAGAGGAACGCGGTGAGCAGCGACTTCCAGATGGCGATGCGTCCGACGAATACCATGAACCCCGCGATCAGCAGGAAGCTCGCCACGTAGAGCCCGAGCCATTGGGTGAACAGGCAGAACAGCAGGGTCGGGACGAATACCTGCAGCACGCGGCGAAGCTGCTCGCGCGTGACGAAGGTTCCGCTCGCTTGCCCGCGGACGAGGAACTCCTTGGCG
>VBCJ01000312.1 GCA_005884335.1 Betaproteobacteria bacterium
AGGCGCACGTGCACGAGTACGCGCGAGCAACGGTCGTTCATGCTCGCCAATACCACGGCCTGAAGGAACGCTCGCGTCTCTTCGGCGGTTTCGCGGTCGAGCAAATCCGCTCTCAGAAAACCGCGTTCCATCGTGATCTGGTATTGCATAGCCCGAAGCGCGACCCGACGCGGCCGTCGTCCTCAATTTCTCCCCTGGGGTCGGTAGGCGTGTCGGACCTACCTTACAACCGAGTATGACAATAATATTATTCGCCGGCGTTGTCTACCGGGGCGGCCTCAATCGAACGGACTAGCCCCGGCAAAGCCCGATAAGCCGCTTGGATTCCAGCCAGTTCACGACGATCCTCGGCCGGAATCCGCCGCGATGATTACAGATAGCGGTCGCCGAACAGCGTCTCCAGATTCAGCATCAGAGAGCGGGTCGCGCTGAATCCGTTCGCCTCCTGGTAAAGGATCTGCGGCGTCACCTCCAGGTACAGCCAGTCCCGATAGATTTGTCTTCGCACGCGGAGCGTCACGGAGTACACGGCGAGCTTCAGGCTGCGATCGCTCGGCGCGAACGCGCCGAGCTCGAATGTCGTCGCGGTGCGCGGGTCGGGCGTGTAATAGAGCGCCCCGATCTGCGCGAGGTCGAAGTAGCTCGTCGTCGAGCGCCAGGTCGCTTTGCTGGTGAAGCGCAACTGCCAGAGCTCATCGAGCGGCCGCGTGAAGTTGACCTCGGATGCCGCCGAGTAACCCTCCGAGTGCTTCCACAGCGGTGTCTCGGAGGCGCGGATCTGCCATTGCGAAAAGTTGAAGTCGCGAAAGGCGCGCAGCCGAATGTAGGGATCGATCGGCCGCGCGAACTTCGCCCCTGCCTCCGCGCTGAGCGCGACTCCGAACACTTCCGCCGCTAGGGCCTTGAGGCCCAGGTAATAGTTGTTGTCCTGCGGCGCGCCCGGCGCGGCCACCTGCGTGGAGCCGGTGGCATTCTTGATGTCGCGCTCGGCGGCCGTCTGCGTCGCGGCCTCCACGCCACGCTGCACGATGAGCCTCAGGCGGTCCTCGGTGTTAGGCAACGAAATGTTCGCGTGTACATCCGCCTTGCTCTCGCGGACGCCACCCACGAAAAACGTGATGTGGCTGCGAATCTGCAGCGTGCTTCCGGTCGAGTCGTAGGCGCGGTTCGGGTCGCTGAAGAAATTGTCCAGCTTCCGCGAGTAAGCCTCCACGCGGCGGGACAGGAAATCGTGCGGGCGATCGAGGAGTTTTTCGCGGATCGGCGCCGGGCGTTCCTCCTTCGCCGGAGGCGGCTCCTTCTGCTCAGGATCCGAAAGCCCGTCCTGGATCTGCTCTTGCTCCTGCGGATCGAGGAGGGGCAGCGCGGCTGCGAGCGCAGAGTCGGTGAATGCGAGCGCCGCGAGAAGGAAGGCGAAGGGCCTCAAGCGCAGGTTTCCTGGGAAAGGTCCATAATGCCCTGTCGAATCGCTTTGAGTCTCGGCTCCGCATTCTCCCATCCGGGCGCGTTCCAGGCCTCACGGAAATTTGACGCCGCGCGCGCGTCTGCGCGACGGCGAGACCTCGCAAGGAGAACGCTTATGCCAACCGGTATCGTCCGATCTTTCAACGTCAAGAGCGGCTTCGGCTTCATCCGGCCCGACGACGGCTCCAAGGACCTGTTCGTGCACAGCGGCGCGGTGAAACGCGCCGGGCTCAAGCCGCTGCAGGAGAACCAGAAGATTTCCTACGACGTGCGCAGCGAGCTGGACGGAAGACGATCGGCCGTCGATTTGAAGACCGTGTGACGGTCGAGAATCGGGCGCCGGCGTCTGGGCCAGCGCCGCCCGGCGATGATGCCTCCCCTCGCTACGCCAACGCTCCCGGCCTCTTCAAATACCTCGTCTTGATAGCCTCCAGCGCCTGGAAAGTCAGGGCGCCCACCGTTCCCGTCGGGTTGTAACCGCCGTTCTGCGGGAAGGCGCTCGCGCCGACGGCGAAGACGTTCGGCACGTCCCAGCTCTGCAGGTATTTGTTGACTGCGCTCGTCGCCGGGTCTGCGCCCATCACCGCGCCTCCGGTGTTGTGAGTGCTTTGATAAGGCACGATCGTGTATTTGCCGGTGCGCGGACTGACGTTCATCTTCGCCGGGCCGACCGCCTTTGCGATCTCCGCCGCCTTGTTGGTGAGCCACGCGGACATCTTGGTTTCGTTCTCGTGGCGGTCGAAGGTCATGCGCAGGAGCGGCAGCCCGTAGGCGTCGCGGTAGGTCGGATCGAGGTCGAGGTAATTGGTGCGGTAACTCTGGCATGCGCCCTGGATGGTGATCGAGAAAGAGCGGTTGAAATATTTCGCGGCCGCCTTCTTCCACTCCGAGCCCCAGCGCGGCGTGCCGGCAGGCACCGGGCGCACTTCGATGGGCCGCGCGCCGTTCGAGCCCGCCTGCATGAATCCGCCTCCGATGAAGCCCAGGCCCGAGTGGTCGAAGTTGTCGCCGTTGAACTCGTCGATCGCGAGGCCGAGGCCGCCCGCGCCCATGAAGGAGTTGAAGTTCTTGTCCTCGAAGAAGAGCGTAACGGAGGAAGGCGTCTGGTACGCGTAGTTCCTGCCCACCACTCCGGTGTTGGCGACCGGGTCGTAGGGCTTTCCGATCCCCGAGAGCAGCATCAGGCGCGTGTTGTTGAGCACGTACGAGGTCAGGAGCACCAAGTCCGCCGGCTGCTCGAACTCGCGCCCGCGGGAATCGACGTAGGTGACGCTCACCGCGCGCTTTTTATCCGAGTCCAGATTCACCTTGACGACGTTGCAGAGCGTCCTCAATTCGAAGTTCTTGTTCTGCATCAGCGCGGGCAGCACCGCGGTCTGCGGGCTCGCCTTGGCGCCCATCTCGCAGCCGAAGAACTGGCAGTAGCCGCAATAGACGCAGGCAGCGATCGTCGCTCCGTATTCGTTCTTGTAGGGACGTGAGTTCGCGCCGGTGGGCACGGGAAAGGGCTTGTAGCCCATGGCCTGCGCGGCCTTGGCGAAGAGCGCGCTCGAATACGCGGTCTTCAAGGGTGGGTTGGGGTACTCGCGCGAGCGCGGCCCCTCGAACGGGTTGCCGCCGGGGATTATTTTCCCCTGGAGATTGCCCGCCTTGCCCGAGATGCCGTAGAGGTATTCGAAACGATCGAAGTGCGGCTCGAGCTCGTCGTAGGTCACGCCCCAGTCCTGCAGGGTGCAGTCCTCGGCAACCTGGTTCTTGCCATAGCGCGCGAGCGTGCGGCTCTTAGTCTCGAAGTCCCACGGCAGGAAGCGCCAGGTGAGGCCGCCCCAGTGCACCGCCGCGCCGCCCACGCCTTCGCCGGGCAGGAAGGAGCCCAGGCTCCGCATCGGAAGCGCGGTCTCGCTCATCGCATTGCGAAAAGTGAGGGTCTCCTTGGACAAGTCCTGCATCAGCTCGTGGCGGCGCACGTACTTCAGCTCGTCGTGCGCGCCCGGCATGGCGAAGTCGGGATCGGTGTCCCGCCAGCGCCCGCGCTCGAGGCCTACGACCTTGAGTCCGGTATCGGCGAGCTCTTTTGCGAGGATCGTGCCGGTGAGGCCGACGCCGACCGTGACGACGTCGACAGGCTTCAGCTTGGTCGCCATGGTCAGACCCCCGCCTTGTCGTCGAGCATCACGTGGATCGCGTGACCGTGCTCGTCCACTTGCGCGATTTTCTGGGTGATGTCGGAGATCGACACCGGCTGGGCGCGGTAGGGGACGCCGTGCTTCTCGATGAACGTAGTGTATACAGCGGCGACCCCCGGGAAGCCCACCAGCTTCCAGCCGGCCTTGTCGCGGTTCCCGCCGTATACCGGGTCGGCGAAAAAACCCTCGACGGTGTTGGCGAGCAGCATGTTGAAGAAGAACTGCGCTCGCACCTGCTCGAGCTCGATCTTGCCCCCGTCCAAGCCCTTCAGCACCTCGTCCTGTTGCGCGCGGGAGAGCGCGTCGAAGGACTTGCCGTAGGTCTTGCGGCAATGGTTGTTCGCATCGCGGATCCCGGCGCGGTAGACCGCCGCGGGCGTCAGGGGCGACTGGTAGCCCTGCTGCGGCGTGCCCTCGGGCCAGGGGCCTTGCGTGTACTTCCTCGCCATCGTTCCGTAGCCGCCGAAGAGCTGCTGGTCGATGAAGGAGGTGACCCCAGCTTCCTTCGCCCCCGGTCCCAGCTCGTCCTTCGGGATGAGGTGAGACACCGCGGCGTCGAGAAAGGCGGCCTCGGTCTGCGACAGGAACATGTAGGGTCGCTGTTGCGCCGCGGCTGTGGCCGTGCGCATGTGCTGCGCATGCTGCTTTTCGTGGTCGGCCTGGGGCGCGGGCTTGGACTGGGCCGCGGCGCCGGCTGGAATGGCGGCACCAAGGGCCGCTGCGGACTTCAGAAAGTTGCGGCGAGATTCGCTCATGGCATTCCCCTTGTCGTGAATTCGAATTCGCTCAGGCCAGCGGCCCGGGCTGCTTCAGATACTTCGTCTTGATCGCTTCGAGCGCATGGAACGTGAGCGCGCCCACGGTCCCGGTCGGGTTGTAGCCGCCGTTCTGCGGAAAGGCGCTCGCGCCGATCGCGAACACGTTCGGCACGTCCCAGCTCTGCAGGTACTTGTTCACGGCGCTCGTCTTTGGGTCCGCGCCCATGACCGCACCGCCCGTGTTGTGCGTGCTCTGGTAGGGCACGATACTGTACTTGCCGGTGCGCGGGTTCACGTTCATCCTGCTCGCGCCCGCGGCCTTGGCGATTTCCGCCGCCTTCTTCGTCATGTAGTCCGACATGCGGTATTCGTTCTGCCGGAAGTCGAAGGTCATGCGCAGCAGCGGCAGGCCGTAGGCGTCGCGGTAGGTCGGGTCGAGGTCGAAATAGTTGCCGCGATAGCTCTGGCAGGCCCCGTGAGTGGTGATGCCGAAGGCGCGGTTGTAGTAGCGCGACACCGCCTTCTTCCACTCCGAGCCCCAGCGCGGCGTCCCCGAGGGCACGGGATGGAAGTCGATCGGGCGGGCGCCCGAGCTCGCTGCGCCGATCCAGCCGCCGCCGATGAAGCCGAGGCCCGTGTGGTCGAAATTGTCACCGTCGATGTCGTCGATCATCATCGACAGAGCGCCCGCGCCCATGAACTGGTTGAACACCTTGTCCTCGAAGAAGGCGGTGACGTTGCCGTTCGTCTGGTAGGCGTAGTTGCGGCCAACAACGCCCGCGTTCGCGGCCGGGTCGTAGGGCTTGCCGATTCCCGAGAGCAGCATCAGGCGCACGTTGTTGAAGACGTAGGAGGTGAGGAGCACGAGATCGGCCGGCTGCTCGAACTCGCGGCCGCGCGAGTCGACGTAGGTGACGCCGATCGCGCGCTTCCTGTCGGAGTCGAGATTGACCTTGATCACATTGGCGAGAGTGCGCAACTCGTAGTTCGGGTTCTTCATCAGCACCGGCAGCACGGTGGTCTGCGGGCTCGCCTTGGCGCCCATCTCGCAGCCGAAGCGCTCGCAGTAGCCGCAGTAGACACAGGCGCCCAGCGTCACGCCGTAGGGATTGGTGTACGGGCGGGTCATGTTCGCCGAAGGTGCGGGGAAAGGGTGGTAGCCCAGCTCGCGCGCCGCCTTGCCGTAGATCGCGCCCACGTGCGAGGTCTTCATCGGCGGATTCGGGTACTCGCGCGAGCGCGGGCCCTCGAAGGGATTGCCGCCGAGCTGGACCCGGCCCTTCAGGTTGCCGGCCTTGCCGCAGATTCCGTAGAGATACTCGAAGCGATCGAAATGGGGCTCGAGCTCGTCGTAGGTCACGCCCCAGTCCTGGCTGGTGCAGTCCTCGGCGAGCTGGCCCGCGCCGTAGCGCGCGAGCGTGCGGCTCCTCGTCTCGAAGTCCCAGGGCAGGAAACGCCAGGTGACGCCGTTCCAGTGCACTGCCGCGCCGCCGACGCCTTCACCAGGGAGGAAGGATCCCATCTGGCGCATGGGCAACGCCGTATCGCCGATTGCGTTGCGGAAAGTGAGCGTCTCGCGCGACAGATCCTGCATCAGCTCGTGGCGCCGTGCGTAGCGCAGCTCGTCGTGCGCGTGCGGCATGTCGAAATCGGGATGCGTGTCGCGCCAGCCGCCGCGCTCAAGGCCCACGACCTTGAGCCCCAGGTCGGCCAGCTCCTTGGCGAGAATGGTGCCGGTGAGGCCGACGCCGACGGTGACAACGTCGACGGGCTTCAGCTTGATGGCCATGCGCTCCCCCTTGCGGACGGGAGCATGATACGCCGGCCGCGCCGGCCTGGGGGCCTCAGACCGCGGCGCGCGGCGTGGAGAGTTCGCCCTCGCTGATACGCACCGTGGCCGCGATCGCGTCGGCGACGTAGTCGAGGTTGCGCGAGTTCAGGGCCGCGACGCAGATGCGGCCAGACTCGATGCCGTATACCGAGTAGCGCTAGCGCATCGCGACCATCTGCTCGCGCGACAGGCCCGAGTACGAGAAGATCCCGCGCTGCTGCAGAATGAAGCCGAAGTCGTCCGGAATCCGCTTCTTCAGGCGCTCGACCAGCTCGCGCCTCATCGAGCGCACGCGGTCGCGCATGACCACGACCTCCTTCTTCCACAAGGCGCTCAGTTCGGCGGACGCGAGAACCGAGGCGACGATCCTCGCCCCGTGCGTCGGGGGGTTCGAGTAGTTGGTGCGGATCATGCGCTTCAGGTTGCTCAGCACTCGGGCGGCCTCACCCGAATCCGCGGTGACGACGGAAAGCGAGCCGACGCGCTCGCCGTAGAGCGAGAAGGACTTGGAGAAGGACATTGCCACCAGCACTACCGGAAGCGCCTCCGCGAACCGGCGCGCGACCTGCGCATCCTCCTCGATGCCATCGCCGAATCCCTGGTAGGCGAAGTCAAGGAAGGGGATGAGGCGGCGCTCTGCGACGATCTTGATGACCTCGTCCCACTGCTCGCCGCGGATGTCGACCCCCGTGGGGTTGTGGCAGCAGGCGTGCAGCAGCAGCACGGAACCCTTCGGGATCGCGCGCATCGCGGCCAGCATTTCCGCGAGGCGGATCCCGCGGGTGCGCGGGTCGTAGTAGGGGTAGCTCTCGATTCGGAAGCCGGCTTCCTCGAATAGCGGCCGATGGTTGTCGTAGGTCGGGTCGGACATGTAGATCGCGGCCTCCGGGGCGAAGCGCCGGATGAAGTCGGCGCCGACCTTGAGGCCTCCGGTGCCGCCGACCGCCTGGACCGTGGTGACTCGCCCCGCCGCGACCGCGGGGTGGCTCGGCCCAAAGAGCAGCGTCTGGACCGCGCGGACGAACTCTGGAAACCCGTCCATCGCCAGGTAGGGCCGAGCGATGCCCGCGGCGGTGAGCGCCTCGTCGGCGCGGCGCACGCACTCGAGCAGCGGCACCTTCCCCTGGTCGTCGTAATACACGCCCACGCCGAGGTTGACCTTCTTGGGATTCGGATCGGCGACATAGGTCTCGGTCAGCCCTAGGATCGCGTCCCGGGGCGCCATTTTCACGTTGGCGAGGAGGCTTTCTTCGGGTCGCATGCGCTCGGTTACCAAAAGTCGAGTGGCTCAGGATCTCCCCCGATTATACAATCCGGGGAGCCATTGCGAGCGCTGGAGAAGAGCGATCGCATCGTGACTAGACCACGCCCCGGCCCATCCAGCTCCAGTGGAACACGCCACCGAGTACCATCGACACTGCGGCGGCAAGGACCAGGAGAATGATCATGGCCGGTATCGCCGCGATCGCCCATTTGACGAGCAGGACCACCATGGACCAGAACGGGATCTTGACATCGACGACCACGACTTCTCTTGTTTCGTTCATTGGAGACCTCTTGCGCGAAAATGAGAGGGTACACCGCCATGACTAAGCCCGTCGCCGTGCACACGCTCCTGGGGGATTACCCGGTCACCCTTGCGCTGAAGAAGGGCGAGGTGAAATCGTCCTCGGTGAGCCTGGACTTCGCCGACGTGAAGACGCCGAGCACGGCGTTCAAGCGGGTGGTGAGGAACCTCGAGTTCGATTGCGCCGAGCTCGCCATCGTGACCTTCCTCATGGCGAAGGCGCACGGGAAGCCGCTGGTGCTCCTGCCCGCGGTCGTGCTCGCGCGCTTCCAGCACCCCCATATCGTCTACAACATCGAGCGCGGGCCGCTCGCGCCCGCCGACCTTGCAGGTCGCCGCGTGGGCACGCGTTCCTACACCGTGACGACCTCGACGTGGCTGCGCGGCATCCTCGCCAACGAACACGGCGTGGACATCGACCGCGTGAAATGGGTCACTTTCGAGGAAGCCCACGTCGCCGAGTTCCGCGATCCGCCGTCGGTGGAGCGCGCACCCGAGGGCAAGGAGCTGACGGCGATGCTCCTTGCCGGGGAAATCGACGCGGCGATCCTGCCCGCCGTGCCGACCGACCCGCGTCTTAAACCGCTCATCCACAATCCGGCGGCGGCGGCCGAGGCTTGGCACAGGAAGTACCGGGCGCTGCAGATCAATCACATGGTCGCCGTGAAAGAATCCCTGTCGAGATCGGAGCCGGAAGCCGTGCGCGAAATCTACCGGCTCCTGGCCGAGAGCAAGAAGGCGGCGAAGCTGCCCAAGCCGGGCGAATTCGACACCCATCCGTTCGGCCTCGAAGCGAATCGGCGGAGCCTCGAAGTCGTCATCGACACGGTCCACCAGCAGGGGATGATTCCGCGGCGCTTTGCCGTGGACGAGCTGTTCGACGACGTGACGCGCAAATTGGGCTAGACGGAGAGCGACAAACAGATGATCATCGATTGCCACGGCCACTACACCACCGCTCCCAGGCAGCTCGAGGAATGGCGCAAGCGCCAGATCGCGGCGCTGGAGGATGCCAAGCACGTCCCGTCGAAGGGCTCGCTCGGCATCGACGACGACGAGATCCGCGCGAGCCTCGAGGGCGCGCAGTTGAAGCTGCAGCGCGAGCGCGGCACCGACATCACCATCTTC
>VBCJ01000313.1 GCA_005884335.1 Betaproteobacteria bacterium
TCCGCCACCGGTACCACGCGGTGCACGAGACCCATCGCTTTCGCCTCTCCGGCGCTGAAATGGCGTCCGGTGATGAGCACTTCGCGCGCGTATGCCGGGCCTATGATATCGATGAGGTTCTTCAGCGAGGCGGCGCGATAGCCCAGGCCGAGCTTCGCCGCCGGAATGCCGAGCTTCGCGTCCTCCGCGGCGATCCGCAGGTCGCAGCAGAGCGCGATGTTGACCCCCGCGCCGAGGCAATAGCCGCGGATCATGGCGATGATCACCTTGTCGCAGCTCTGCAGGCGCTCGGCAACCCGTCCTGCGATCTCCTCGTAGTACTGGATGCCCTCGGCGCTCGAGCGCTGTTTCTCGTATTGGGAGACGTCCGCGCCCGAGACGAAGGCCTTGTCGCCCTCGCCCTTCAGCACGATCACGCGTACCTCGGAATCCCGCTCGAAGCGGTCGAGCACCTTCGGGATCGCCTCCCACATGTCGATGGAGATGGCGTTCCTCCGGGCGGGATTGTTGAAGGTGAGCCAGCCGATCGGCCCCTGTTTTTCGGCGACGATGCGCTCGCCGAGCGCGCTTGTCGCGAGGGCCGGTTGCTTCCGGAGGACAAGGAGTTCTTCCTGGGTCATAAGCCTTGTTCTTTCGACGAAACCGCAATTGTAAGCCGCAGACCGCGGGCGGTGCTCATGCGATTACCGCCACCCTCAATAAGGTCTCGCGCCGAACAGATAGGGATGCAGGAATGCGAGCACGAAGTACAGCGCGAGCCCGGCGAGCACTTTCCCCCACCCGATTTCGTCGAACCTGAAGTGGTTGCGCCCCTGCATGATCGCTGCGAACGGAAAGTTGGAAGTGGTCATGGTGAAGCGCTTCCAGTCCACGCCGATCGTTCTGTCCTTGCGACTGTCCTGGAGCACGGTGCCCGATACCGCGAGCAGCAGAAATCCGCCGAAGAAAATCAGCGACGCGGTGTCCCCGCGGGAGATCAGATGCACCGCCGCCCAGAGCGCGATCCCCCACAGGATGGGATGGCGCGTGACGCGCAGGATGCCGCGCGGCTCGTCCATGTACCGGACCGCGCGTTCCTGGCGCACTGCGCTCGGGTTTCGGATCAGCGCGCCGCAGGCGATGAGCACCAGCGACACGGGCATCAGCACCACCGCCCACACCTTGAATTCGTCCCCGACCCACAGCCGCTCGTACGGCGCCTCGACATAAGCCCAGATCATCCATCCGAGCGTCAGCAGGGAGACGAGCGTGTAGAGACCGAGATAGGCGTTTTCGCCGAGCAGTGCGACCAGCCCCGACCGCAGCGGCGTGCTCGAGACGTAGTGCGTGACGAGAAAGACGATGGTGGCGAGCGCGAGCATTTCCATCGGATCCATGCCAACCTCCCCGAGTTGGATTCGATTCGAAGCTATGCTGCCATGAAGAGTGGAGACGGTCAAAGTTCGGAGGGGCCCCGCTGTACGAACTGTTACACTTTTTTCCCGTTCTCAGGGTAGACCGATGGCCGAGAGCGGCGTTAACTGCTCGGGAGACGTCTCATGAAGACCTTCAAGGAGGCAACATGAAAACAGCAGCCACGGTCATCGCAGTCGCAGTCGCCGGTCTGTTTCCGGTCGCAGCTTCGGCCCAAACAGTCGGCTCGGAGGTGCAGCGCGACGTGAACCAGCAGCAGCGCATCGAGCAGGGGCTGAAGAGCGGATCGCTCAACACCCGCGAGGCGTCGCAGCTCGAAAGGGGCGAAGCGCGCATCGAACGAATGGAATCGAACGCCGCGAAAGACGGCAAGCTCAGCCCGGCCGAAAAAGCGCGCATCCAGCGCGCGCAAAACCAGGAAAGCCGCCAGATCAACCGGCTTGAAAACAACGCCGCAAGAGGCAATCCCAACTCGGCCTCGTCGCAGCGCATGCAGGCCGACGTGCAGCGCGACGTGAACCAGCAGCAGCGCATCGAGCAGGGCATCCAGTCGGGGCAGCTCACCAACCGCGAGGCCGCCAAGCTCGAGCGCGGCCAGGCGCGGGTTAACCGGGCCGAAGCGCGCGCCGGCGCCGACGGAAAGGTCGGGCCGAACGAGCAGCGCCGCATCCAGAAAGCCGAGAACCGGCAGAGCAAGCGCATCTACCGCGAGAAACACGATGCGCAGACCCGGCACTGAGTTGCGGCTTTCCGAAAAAGCCCGCTTCGCGCGGGCTTTTTTTATTGGCGCCTGAGGAGCTCGGTCCCTTTTCGGTCCACGTTCCCTGCGGCGTCCAATGCGACACGATAGATTTCCGCGGCGATGTCGCGGCTGACGTAGCCCTGGCGCACGTCGTGCGCGACCTTCTCCGGATCGCGCTCTTCGGGAGGGCCGAATCCGCCGCCACCGCCGGCGCGAAGGGTGATCGCGTCGCCGGGGTTGAGCCGTTTCATCAAGACCTTGGCGTTGGGAAGGTCGGTGATTTCCATGCCGCCCGAGCGCAGGCAGACCTGATTGCCCGCGCCGGAGTGGCCGCCGGCCAGTCCCCAGGGGGCGCAGTGCACGCGATCGACCTGCACGTTGATGTTGATGGCGCTGAGCGCCTGCACCACCTGCTCGGTCCCCAGGCCCCCCCGGTAGCGTCCCGCGCCACCCGAATCCTCGCGCAGCGCGTGCCGCTCGAAAAGCATCGGGTACTTCGCTTCCATCTGCTCCACCGGATGGTTGTGCGTGTCGCCGTCGTTCAGGCACACCGTCGCGCTCATTCCGTCCTCGTTCATCTTGGCGCCGAAACCGCCCCCCGAAGGGCCGATTCCGGCGAGGAACAGCCTGCCGTCCTTGGGCGAGATGCCGTTGATGAGACAGACGAGCAGGTCGGCATGGTGCGCGGCGATGGTGCGGTCCGGGATCGCCTTTTCCAGCGCCCGGAACACCGTGTCGACGACGGTCATGGGGAAAGTCATCCACCAGCGCATCGCCGCCGGTTTGACCGCGCTCACCACGGTGCCGGGCGCGAGGATCACCTTGAGGGGCCGGAAGCTCCCTTCGTTGATCGGGTAGTCGGTCGGCGAGGTCAGGCATTTGTAGGCGACCTGCGCGCAGGAGTAACCGGTAGTCGCGCCGGAGTTGTAGAAACCGCGCACCTGCGGGCTCATCTGCGAGAGGTCGATTGTCATCTCCCCGCCCTTTTTCACCACGCGCACCTTGATCGGCACGGGCTTGCCGATCTCCACGCCGTCGTCGTCCATGAACGACTCGGCCTCATACGTCCCATCGGGAATGGTGCGCGTGCGTGCACGCGCCGCGGCCTCCGACTGGTCCATGATGTTCGCGATTGCGGCGAGGACGTTCTCTCTTCCGTAGCGCTCGAGCAGCTCGAGAAAGCGGCGTTCGCCCGTCTTAACCGCGGTGATCTGGGCGCGCAGATCGCCCATGGCGCGCTCGGGGATGCGCACGTTCATCCGGATGATGTCGACGAGGTCCTGGTTCACCACGCCCGCCTTTGCGTACTTCACGATCGGGATCTGAAGACCTTCCGAGTAGATGTCGGTGGTCACGCCGCCGAGCACGCCGCCGACGTCGGTCCAGTGCGCCATGCAGCAGGCGAATCCCGAGAGCTTCGCCTCGTGGAAGATCGGCAGGCTGAAGGTGAAGTGGTAGAGGTGGCTGCCCGTGGTGTAGGCGTCGTTCGTGACCAGGATATCGCCCGGCTCGAGTCCGTCCTTCCCGAAATGGGCGAGCTTCGCCTTGATGGTTTCCGACATGCCGCGGATGAAGCTCGGCAACCCGAGCCCGATCGACACGGTCTCGCCCTCCGCCGTATAGAGGCCCACGGTGAAATCGAGCGCCTCGTAGACGATCATGTTGTAGGCGGTGCGCATGAGGTTGGTCTTCATCTCCTCGGTCACCGCGATGACGCCGTTGCGGACGATCTCCGTCAGGACCGCGTCTGCCTGGACGCGCTGTTTCGCTCTCGCACGCTTCATTTCGTTCTCCTTCCGACTTCGATGACGAGATTTCCAAACGCGTCCACCTCGAGGCGGTCGCCCGGCAGCACAACCGTGGTCGAGGCATGCTCTTCCACCAGCGCCGGACCTTCGATGCGGTTCCCCGCTCTCAGGCTCTCTCTCGCGTAGCTCTGCGTCGCGAGCGACCTCCCGGGCTCGGCAAAGTAGACCTTGCGTTTGCCGCGGTGCGCGGAGGAAAGCGGAGCGCGTCCGCCGCGCGCGATGCGTTCGAGCGACGGCTTTTTCATCGCGCCCGTCACGCTCGCGCGCAAACTCACGATCTCGGCGTTTTCCTCGGGTGCGCAGGTGCCGTAGCGGCGCAGGTGCTCCTCGTCGAAGCGGCGCTTCAATGCATCGCGGTTGCGGCGGCGGAAAACCACGTCGGGCAAATCCACGCTGACGGGGTGCTCCTGCCCGATGTAGCGCATGTCGGCGGAGCGCGCGGCGACAACGCCCTCGGCGCGTACGCCGCTCTCGGCGAGTGCCTTCCTTCCCTCCGCGATCAGCGGTTCGTAGACTTTTTCGATCGCGTCGAACGATGCGTCCACGAGCCGCGTGAACCAGGTGCGCACGAAGTCATAACGCAGATCCGAGAACAGCATGCCGAAAGCGCAGAAATGCCCTGGAGCGCGCGGCACGATGACCCGCTTCATGCCGATCTCCCGGGCGATGGCCGAGGCGTGCAGAGGGCCCGCGCCTCCGTAGGCGATGAGGGTGAAAGCGGCGGCGTCGAGGCCGCGTTCGGTCGATACCGCCTTCACCGCGTAGGACATGGCCGTGGCCGCGATGCGCAGGATGCCGTCCGAGGCGTGGATGATGTCCAGGCCCAGCGGCCCGGCGATGTGCTCGCGGATGGCGCGCTCCGCGGCACGCGCATCCAGCTTCATCTCGCCGCTCAAGAAACGCTCGGCGGCGAGCCTTCCGAGCACGAGATTGGCGTCGGTCACCGTGGCCTCTCTGCCGCCCAGCGCGTAGCAGGCCGGACCGGGGTTCGCGCCCGCGCTTTTGGGGCCGACCTTGAGTGCGCCGCTCGAGTCCACGGCGGCGATGCTGCCGCCGCCCGTACCGACCTCGAAGATGTCCATCATCGGGATCTGCACCGGAAGCGCCTGCGCGTAGCCGCCGATGAGCGCGGCCCCGGTCGTAAGCGCTTCGCCCCGGTAGATGACCCCCGCCTTGGCCGTGGTGCCTCCCATGTCGAAGGCGACGGCGTCGGCGAGATCCAGCTCGCGGCACAGCGCCTGAGCGCCGATCACGCCCGCGGCCGGGCCCGATTCCAGCATGCGGACGCACTGGGTTCTCGCCTGGTGCGATTCGTAGAGTCCGCCGGTCGATTGCACCAGCAGGAACGATCCTTCGAATCCGGACTGCTTCAGGCGCTCGTCGATCCCGCGCACATATCGGCTGACGACCGGTCCGATGTACGCATTCGCGACCACGGTCGAGCAGCGCTCGAACTCGCGGTATTCCCGGGAAAGCTCGTGCGAGGCGGTGACGAAAGCGCGGGGCAGGCGCTCGTGCACGATCTCCCTTGTGCGCGTTTCGTGCGCGGGGTTGACGTAGGAGTGAAGGAACATGATCGCGACCGCCTCGACGCCCTCCGCTTCGAGCCGGTCGCAGGCCGCGTGCACGCTCGCCTCATCGAGCGCGACGTGGATCTCGCCTTCGGCGGTGATGCGCTCGCGCACCTCGAACCTGAGCGCACGCTCGATGAGCGGCACGTGTTTCCTGAAGTAGAGGTTGTACGCGTCGGGCCGGTTGATGCGCCCGATCTCGTAGACGTCGCGGAAGCCCTCGGTGGTGAGGAGGGCGGTTCTGGCCCCGGTGCGCTCGAGCATGGTGTTGATCGCTATCGTCGAGCCGTGCAGGAAGGCCTCGGCGTCCGCGAAGCGGGCGCCGGCTTTTTCCATGCCGTTGGAGATGCCGTCGACCAGCCGCGCGGGCGTCGACAGCGCCTTGCCCAGAAGCAGCCGCCCCGTTTTTTCGTCGAAGGCCACGATGTCGGTAAACGTTCCGCCGATGTCGGCGGCGAGGCGCGTGCGCGGGGAAGACTCCTGCGAGGATCTGCGGCCGGCCGGCCGGAGCTTCTTCATCGTGCGCGGATGATACCGATATCTGCGACAATTAACCGCCGGAGCAACTATGGACCTGAAGGACATCCGTCTCTACGTGGACGACCGTCCCGCGGAAGGCGTGTTCCGCGTGCATCGCGACGTGTACTCGGACCCGGAGCTCCATGAGCTCGAGCACAAGTTCATCTTCGAGCGCACCTGGAATTTCCTCGCGCTCGAATCGCAGATCAGGAAGTCAAACGACTTCGTTACGGGCCATATCGGGCGGACGCCGGTGCTCGCGACGCGCGACGCGAAAGGGCGCCTCTGCGCATTCGTCAACGTATGCCGCCACAAGGGCGCGATGCTGTGCGCCGCCGAGGAGGGCAACGCCAAATACCACGTCTGTCCGTATCACGGCTGGGCGTACGACGCATCGGGGAAGAACGTCGACATCAAGGACCGCAAGACCGGCAGCTATCCACCTTCGTTCGAGGCCGAGGACCACAACCTCGTGCCCCTCGCGCGGGTGGCGAGCTACAAGGGGTTCATCTTCGGGAGCCTCTCCGACGAGGTTCCGCCGCTCGAGGATTTCCTCGGCGACATGCGTTTCTTCATCGACATCGTCGCCGATCAGGGGCCAAGGGGCCTGGAGTTCATCCCCGGGCGCTCGGTGTACACCTATCGCGGAAACTGGAAGTTGCAGCTCGACAATGGTCTCGATCCCTATCACTTGACGACGACGCACCTTTCCTACATGGATCTGCAGGCGCGCCGCCGCGGAGGCGAGGGCCACCTGGAGGCGCGCCAGTACGATTGGGCGAAGCGCAACTCGGCCGACGGCGGGACCTTTGCGCTCGCCCACGGGCACGCCGCGACCTGGCTCGAGCAGCCCGAGCCCGAAAAGCGCCCGATTTATCCCGCGCTAGCCGAGATCCGCGCGCGCGTGGGCGCGCAACGTGCCGAATGGATGCTGAAGGCGCGCAACGTGCACGTCTTTCCCAATATGCAGATCGCGGACGCGATCACGCTGATGCTGCGCACCTTCAGGCCGCTCGCGGCCGACCGCACCGAGATGAAGAGCTGGTGCCTCGCCCCGGTCGGCGAAGCGCCCGAGCTGCGCGCCTGGCGGCTGCGCCAGTTCGAGGATTTCTTCAACCCCGGAGGCTTGGCGACGCCGGACGACACGGTGCCCTACGAGGGCTGCCACAGCGGCTTCGGCGCGCAGCCGATTTCATTCCTGCAGGGCTACACGCGCGGCATGGCGGCGATGAAAGCCGGCGCGGACGAGGCTGCGGCGTCGATCGGCATCCGGCCCGAGGCGAGCGTGCGAGGCCGGTTCGAGATGTTCAGCGAAGTCGGCTTCCACGCGCCCTACCGCGAGTGGGCGCGCCTGATCCAGGCGGGCGTGGCGGGTCGGAAGGCTTATCCGTGAATGCCCGCGCGCAAGCGGGGTCGCTCGCGGCCGGCGTGGAACTGGTGCACCGCGAAGCGAAATATCTGGACGAGCAACGCTGGGACGAGTGGCTCGCGCTTTTCGTCGAGGACTGCGAGTACTGGATGCCGGCGTGGAAAGCGGACGGCACGCCCACCACCAACCCTCAGGCCGAGCTTTCGCACATCTACTACGCCAGCCGCGCGGGGCTGGAAGACCGGATCGTGCGCATCCGCTCGGGGAAATCCGCCGCCTCGACGCCGATGCCGCGCACCGCCCACATCCTCGGCAGCGTCCTTCCTGCGGAGTCGTCCGCGGACCGGCTGAAGCTCGATTCTACCTGGGTGAGCCACGTATTTTTCCCGCGCTCGCGCGAGAGCCACGCGTTCTTCGGGCGCTACGAGCACGAGCTGGTGCTGCGCGAAGGAGATTGGCGCATCGCGCGCAAGAAGATCCTGCTGCAGAACGACTACATCCCCACGATGCTGGACGTCTACTGCGTCTAGTGAAAACCGGGGACAGACCACGTTTTCGATTTTCGAAGAGAGATCGCGCAAAACGTGGTCTGTCCCCGGTTTTCGAAGCGACGCGGCTGCTCGGAAAGTGGACCAAGCTCGCGCAAGGTCACGTGATGTTCGGCTCGGGCTGCTCGTGCGGCGTGGGCTTCGCCAATCTGCGTCTTGCTGACTTCGAGCCGCAGATCCTCGAGTACCTGAATACGAAACACGGCATCAGCGGATTCTCCGGCGTCCCCGACTTACTGCGCTCGATCGTCAAGCAGAGCGAAGGAGAGAAGCACGGTGGGCAGCTCGCGCTGCTGACCGACCTCGAGCGCAGCATCGATTCCTTCGACGAGCTGCACCGCGGGCGTTAGCCTGAGAAAAAAAGTGGCTTGCGTTGGCTTCATGATGACGTCCCCTAAGGTGTTTGTCTAAGACGCCTATCGTTTCCGGTTTTGCCGCGCGGTGCGCGACGCGTAGCGGCAAGCCTAACGCGCCGAACAAGAACCGGCTGTTAGGTTCCAGCGTTTGTTTCTTTGTTGGCCTCCCTTCATCCGCCTCTCTCGTCATGAACCGTCTCAGTGCGGTACCCGCTTCGCGAGGCGCGATTGGGCCGTGCGTAGCAGTTGATGCACCTCTTCCAGCGTCGTGGCCGGATGGTTGTTGTAGTCCATGAGCCGGTGCTTGCCGAGCCGGTTGCCGCCCACGTCGTTCAATACTTCCCTTGCCGCCTGAAGGGCCGGCTGCCGATAATGCACTCCGCCGGAAACTTCCTCGGTGGCCCGCATCAGGGCGCAAAACAGGCTCCAGCGCTCGGGATTCGGGCGGCAGGTCCTGTCGTCCTGTTTGTTCCAGTGCCGCTCATCTGACAGCAGCGCCCGGGCCCGCTCCAAGATCCTGATGTCGTCTTCAGTCGGCGGCAACTGCTTGTCGGCGGCGATGCTTAGGAAGAGGCCATTCTCGTCCGTCCGCGCGCTTTGCAGGGCAAACCAACCGAACGGCACCTTGGCTATGCGAGCGCCCTCTACGACTTCAAATCGCGTCGGATCTTCCGGCTGCGCGCCCTCCATCGTGCCGATCCAGCCTGTCTTTTCGGTTTCGCGCAGGCTCGCGGCAACGCGCCGCGGCGGCGTGTAGCAGCTGAAGTTGGGCTTGACACCGTCGAAATTAACCGCCAGCGCGTTGACCTCGCACGGAACTTCGCACACGCCTTTGAAGTCTGTCCCAGTTCTCTGCAGTGAGCACGTTAACGAACGGCTCGGCGCCTGCGCGGACACGTCGGCCGCCCAACCGAGGCATGCGAGCAAGGCGATCAGCGAGCAAGAACTCAAACGGCCTGCTTGTCGTGGTGCTGTGATCACTGTTGTTTCCTTTTTCGCGACGCTGAGTTGGCGCCTAACGTGAATTGGAAACCGTAAAAGGGGAATTGTATTCCGCCTTTTGTCAGCTTGGCCGCGTGCCTTACCCGGGCCCCGAGCGCCACATTCACCGGCGCCAACATCCTCGTAGCGGTTACGGCGCTGCGCCCGCTATTTCCAAAGTCTGTTTCACTTCCGCGGCTGCTCCTTGGCTAGTCGCTCCTTGAGATCTGCGAAGGGAGCGTAGGTCGACACGCGGCCACCGACGGAGGGGCTGCTTCCGCCAGCCGCTTCCAAGTGCCGACGGTGTTCGTTGTCGTGGCAGTACAGGCACAACAGCTCCCAGTTGCTGCCGTCGGGCGGGTTGTTGTCGTGATTGTGGTCCCGGTGGTGGACGGTCAGTTCGCGCACGTTGGCGCGCGTGAACTCGCGGGCGCAGCGCCCGCAGATCCATGGGTAGATCTTCAACGCCTGTTCCCTGTAGCCCCGTTCGCGCTTCTCGGCAGCACGGCGGGCATCGGCGACGATGCGGTCGAGCTTGCCAGGGTCGCTTGCGCTCATGCGTCAGAGGCGCGCTAGGCGAAGCGATTCGATCATCGCCCGGAAATCGTCGGGTGCTTCGCGCTCGAACGACATGCGCTGGCCCGTTCTGGGATGGTCGAATCCGAGAACCCGCGCGTGGAGCATCGGGCGCACCGATTCGATCTTTCGACCCGCGTAGTCGCGGATATACACGCGTTCGCCGACCAAGGGATGGCCGAGTTCCGACATGTGGATGCGGATCTGGTGCTGCCGCCCGGTTTCGAGGCGGCATTCGACCAAGGTCGCACCCGCGAGCGGAGAGATCGGTCTGACGTGCGTGACCGAACGCTTCGCCTCGGGCGGAATTCCACCCCTGGGACGCCGAAAGTGACCATAGGACCCGCGGATTCCGTCCCCGCGATCCGTGATGAGATGAGTTTCGATGCGCTTCGCAGTGACCTCGCCGTGCGCGATCGCATGATAGACGCGCTCGATGTCGTGCGCGCGGAACTGTACGGCCAGAACGCGCTTCGCGTTCATGGTGCGCGCGAATACCATCAAGCCGCTCGTCTCCTTGTCGAGCCGATGAATCACGCCGAGCTGGGGGGCAAAGCCGCGTCCGCCCATTCGCCGCAGCAAGGCTCGCGTGCAGTCGACGAGCGTGTCCTTGTCGCCCGGCTCGTAGGCGATGCTCAGCATTCCGGCGGGCTTGTCGACGACGACGACGTCGCGGTCGAAGTACGCGATCGCGCTCTCGGGCAGGGCGCCGGGGCGGAGCTTAGCCGCGCGTTCGTCGACGACCACCACGGCGCCGCGAGGAACGCGCAAGGCCGAGTCGAGGCACCGCTCGCCGTTCACCGTCACGCGCCCCTCCGTGCACAGGTCGCGCGCGCGTGACCACGCCGCGCCCGTCTGCTCGCGCACGATCGCGGCGACGGTGGGCTCGGTCGATCGCATCAACTAGTCGAACGGTTCGACCTTGACGATCGACGCGCCGTGGTTGCTGCCGATCCAGAGCGTGCCGGGGCTCTTCGAATCGTCCACATAGACGCGGCGGATGTTGGTCGGGCGCGGGAGCATGTACTCCGTATACTGCCCGCTCTGGATGTCCAGGCGCGACACGCGGTCGGTCAGCATCGACCCCGTCCACGCCTCGCCGTTCTTGCCGGCGACGGCGTCGTAGGGCGCGCTCCAGGGCGTCGGCACTTTCCACTCCGTGATGCGCTCGGTCTTCGGATCGAACATGCCGATGGCGTTGCCCTGGTATTCGGCAAACCACAACCGGCCTTCGTGATCGACGCGGCCGCGCCGCGGGCGGGAGTCCGGAGTCGGGGTCGGATAGACGATCGCATTCTTCGTTTTGGCGTCGATCCTGACGATGTTGCCGGCCGCGAAGTCGAGCAGGTAGGCGTTGTTCTGCGCGTCGGAGTGGATGCCGTACGTGCCGATGCGCTTGCCGCTGCGCGGATCCTTGAAGGCGCCGAGGTTCTCCATCTTGTCGGAGACGAGATCGAGGCGGTAGATATGGCCGCCGTCGGAGTTCTTGATCCACACCTTGTTGTCGCTATGCGTGCCTTCGATCGCGATATGGCCGAGTTGCCCTGCGTCCGTGTCCCATTCC
>VBCJ01000412.1 GCA_005884335.1 Betaproteobacteria bacterium
CGCAACATGGCGGGGTTCGACGCGGTCTACGTCCCCGGCTGGGACTGCCACGGCATGCCGATCGAGGTGCAGATCGAGAAGACCTACGGCAAGAACATTCCCGTGGAAAAGACCCTGAGCCTCGCCCGCGCGTATGCGGCCGAGCAGATCGAGCGACAAAAAAAGGACTTCCAGCGCCTGGGCGTACTCGGCGACTGGAACAACTTCTACACCACGATGGCGTTCAAGAGCGAGGCCGACGAGATCCGCACGCTCGGCAAGGTGCTGGAGAAAGGTTATATCTATCGCGGCCTGAAACCGGTGAACTGGTGCTTCGATTGCGGCTCGGCGCTCGCCGAGGCCGAGGTCGAATACATGGATCGCACCGACTTCGCGATCGACGTGGGATTTCCGTTCGCCGAGGGCGGCAAGTTGGCGAAGGCGTTCGGCCTGCCCAAGCTGCCGACGGACAAAGGCTGGATCCTCATATGGACCACCACGCCTTGGACGATTCCCGCGAACCAGGCGCTCAACGTCCATCCGGATTTCATCTACAACCTCGTCGAGACCGAGCGCGGCCTGCTGATCCTCGCCGCCGACCTGGAGAAGGCCTGCCTCGAGCGCTATCGTCTGAAAGGCAGGACGCTCGCCTCGTGCAGGGGCGAGAAGCTCGAGCTGATCGGCTTCCGCCATCCCTTCTACGACCGTCTTGCGCCCGTTTACCTCGGCGAGTACGTGACGCTGGAGCAGGGTACGGGCATCGTCCACAGCGCTCCGGCTTACGGCGTCGATGACTTCATTTCCTGCCGCCGCTACGGCATGAAGGACGAGCAGATTCTCGCCCCGGTGCTGGGCGACGGGAAATACGCTTCTTCGCTGCCGTTTTTCGGCGGACTGGACATCTGGACGGCGAATTCCAGGATCGTCGAGAAGATCCGCGAAGCGGGCGCCCTGTTTCATTCGGAAGAGCACCGGCACAGCTATATGCACTGCTGGCGCCACAGGACCCCGATCATCTACCGCGCCACGACCCAGTGGTTCGCGGGTATGGACGAGGTGCCCGGATACAAGGGCACGAAACCCGCGGAGACCCTGCGCGCCACCGCGCTGCGGGGCGTGGAAGCGACCCGCTTCTATCCCTCCTGGGGCCAGGCGCGCCTGCACGGCATGATCGCCAATCGTCCCGACTGGACGCTGTCGCGCCAGCGCCAATGGGGCGTGCCGATGCCCTTCTTCATCCACGGGGAGACCGGCGCCCTGCACCCGCGAACCCTGGAACTGCTCGAAGCCGTTGCGAAGAAAGTGGAGCAGGGCGGAATCGAGGCCTGGCAGCGAATCGATGCAAGCGAATTGCTCGGCCCCGAGTCCGCGCAGTACGAAAAGGTGAAGGACACGCTCGATGTCTGGTTCGATTCGGGTTCGACGCACGAAACGGTGCTGAAGGGCTCGCACGCGATGCAGCTGAAGTTTCCGGCGGATCTTTACCTCGAGGGCTCGGATCAGCATCGCGGCTGGTTCCATTCCTCGCTCCTCGTGTCCTGCATGTTGAACGGCCGGGCGCCTTACGATGCGCTGCTCACGCATGGGTTCGTCGTCGACGGCGAAGGCCGCAAGATGTCGAAGTCGCTCGGCAACGTCATCGCTCCGCGGAAAATCTCCGAGACGCTGGGCGCGGAGATCCTGCGCCTCTGGGTGGCGACGACCGACTACTCGGGCGAGCTTTTCATCTCCGACGAGATCCTGAAGGGAGTGGTCGAGTCCTACCGCCGCATCCGCAACACGCTGAGGTTTCTGCTCGCGAACATTTCAGATTTCGATCCAAAGCGAAATGCCGTGCCGGTGGGGGACTGGGTGGAGATCGACCGCTATGCCATGGCTCTGACGCACGAACTGCAGAAAAGCGTGCTCGAGGACTACGATCGCTACGAATTTCACCCTGCTGCGGCGAAGCTTCAGAATTTTTGCTCCGAGGAGCTCAGCGCGTTCTATCTCGATGTTCTCAAGGATCGGCTGTATACCTGCGGAAAAGACTCGCGAGCGCGCCGCTCGGCGCAAAACGCCCTGTACCACATCACGCAATGCCTATTACGGCTGATAGCACCTGTCCTGAGCTTCACGGCGGAGGAAGCCTGGAAGCTTTTTCAACCGGAGGATGAGACGATCTTCATACATACCTACTATCGTCTGCCGGAAGTGCCGAGAGGGGAGCGCCTGATCGAGAAATGGCGAGCTCTGCGAGAGACGCGCTCGGAGGTGCAAAAGTTCCTCGAACCATTGCGGGCGGCAGGTCAAATTGGCTCCTCCTTGCAGGCCGAAGTGACGATTGCCACCGACGGCGACAAGCTTCGGCTGTTGCAGAGCCTCGATGACGAGCTGCGCTTCGTGTTCATCACTTCC
>VBCJ01000413.1 GCA_005884335.1 Betaproteobacteria bacterium
CCGACCGGCACCATCATCGCCCCGCCGATGCCCTGCAGGAAGCGCGCGGCGACGAACGCCGCGAGGGTGCTAGCCACGGCGCACAACAAGGAACCGGCGACGAACACGACGATGGCGCTCGCGAACACGGTGCGCGAGCCGAGGCGGTCGGCCACCCAGCCGCTGATCGGGATGAATACCGCGAGGCCGACGAGATAGGAAGTCAGCGCGAGCTTGAGCGCGAGAGGGCTCTCGCCGATATCGACCGCGATCGCCGGGAGCGAGGTCGCGATCACCGTCGAGTCCATGTTCTCCATGAAAAGGGAGCATGCGACGATGAGGGGAATGAGGACGTTGCGCTGCATGGGGCGTATTTTGAGGCAAGCGGGCCGCCGCGACCGAAGCGCCCGCGCGGCGCCGCGGCCACCGCCGCGTTCCGACTCGCGTAGAATTCACCTCGGCGTGGACTCCGAGCATTACGACCTCCTGATCATCGGCGGCGGCATCAACGGCGCGGGAATCGCGCGCGATGCCGCAGGGCGCGGCCTGAAGGTGCTGCTGGTCGAGCAAAACGATCTCGCCTCGGGGACCTCGTCGGCTTCGACCAAGCTCATCCACGGCGGGCTTCGCTACCTGGAGTATTTCGAATTCCGCCTCGTCGCCGAGGCGCTCGCCGAGCGCGAAACGCTGCTCAAGATCGCCCCGCACATCATCTGGCCGCTCGAATTCGTGCTGCCGCACGAATCGCACCTGCGGCCCGCATGGATGATACGCGCCGGTCTGTTCCTCTACGACCATCTCGGTCACCGCATGCTCGGCTTCGGAAGCAAGAGCTCGCTGCCGATGTCGAAGGGCGTCCGCCTCGCCGACAACGGCTACGGGGCCGGCCTCAAGCCCGAGTTCAAGCGCGGCTTCGTCTACTACGACTGCTGGGTGGACGACGCGCGCCTGGTGGTGCTCAACGCGCGCTCGGCGGCCGCGCACGGCGCGACCATCCAGACCCACACCCGGTTCGTGTCGGCGCGGCGCGAGGGCGGGGAGTGGGCCGCGACCTTGAACGGCGAGCGGGGCATCCGCACGGTGCGCGCGAGCGCG
>VBCJ01000414.1 GCA_005884335.1 Betaproteobacteria bacterium
CAAACAAATCCTCGCCGCCGTCATCCGGGGTTATGAACCCATAACCCTTGGCATCATTGAACCACTTCACCGTACCTGTTGGCATAGAGCCTTCCTGAATTTTAGAACCGGGGAACCTTCAACTATGCCTGTACTTCAACGCAGCAGAGGAATTTGAGCCTGCAAACCGCATGGAGGACAAACACAGGGAAGCCTTTTACGCGCTTTGGGCGACGGCGTCAAGTGCCCTAGAGAGCGTCAACCCTTTGTTCTGCCGACACGTTTGGATGTTGCATGGCGTAGCGACAGAGATTACATTATCAACGATGTGATTACACTGAATGGAGGCGTTCCGACTGAAAGGGTGTGCATGAGGCTCGTGACTTTTCCACTCGCGGCAGGTCCGAGCGGTTTGACGGGTGGAAGCTTCTGGCATAAGTTAAGTAAGGTATGGCAACCCGCATGCGAGAAGGCACTCTACTCGAGGCCAAGAAAGCCAAGCTCAAGCCTCCTCCCCTGTTCAAGGTGATCCTTTTGAACGACGACTACACCCCGATGGAATTCGTCGTCATCGTGCTGCAGAGGTTCTTTGCCATGACGCGGGAAAAAGCGACCCAGATCATGCTCAAAGTCCATCGAGAGGGCATGGGCATTTGCGGGATCTACCCCAAGGATGTCGCCACCACCAAAGTCGAGCAGGTTAGGGGCTACGCACGCAAACACCAGCACCCGCTACAATGCGTGATGGAGGAAACGTGAGAACGAGGGAGCTCAGGCCCGTCGTTGATCTGATGAGGACCGGTAACGAAAGATGATCGCGCAGGAACTCGAAGTCAGTCTCCACATGGCGTTCGTAGAGGCGCGCCAGAAGCGGCATGAGTTCATCACCGTCGAGCACCTGCTGCTCGCGTTGCTGGACAATCCGACGGCCGCGGAAGTGCTGCGCGCGTGCGCTGCCAACATCGAGGAACTGAGGAAAGCGCTCGGAGACTTCATCGCCGCGCACACCCCCACGGTCGCGGGTACCGAGGAAATCGATACCCAGCCGACGCTCGGTTTCCAGCGCGTCATCCAGCGCGCGATCCTGCACGTCCAGTCCTCGGGCAAGAAGGAAGTGACCGGCGCCAACGTGCTGGTCGCGATCTTCGGCGAGAAGGACTCCCATGCCGTGTATTTCCTGCACCAGCAGGGCGTCACGCGCCTCGACGTGGTGAACTACATCTCGCACGGCATCACCAAGGCACCGGCCTCCAAGGAGGCGAAGGGCGGCGGCGAGGCCGAACAGGAAACCGCGGGCGACGAGCAGCAGTCCGGCGGCGCTCTCGAGACGTATACGCTCAACCTCAACGCGCAGGCGCTGGTGGGCAAGATCGATCCGCTGATCGGCCGCGAACGCGAGATCGAACGCGTCATCCAGACGCTGTGCCGGCGGCGCAAGAACAATCCTCTCCTGGTGGGCGAGGCGGGCGTGGGCAAGACAGCCATCGCCGAAGGGCTCGCGCGCCGTATCGTCGAGGGCCAAGTTCCTGAGATTCTGGCGCGCTGCCAGGTATACATGCTCGACATGGGCGCGCTGCTCGCGGGAACCAAGTACCGCGGCGATTTCGAACAGCGCCTGAAGGCGGTGTTGAAGCAGCTGGTGGACAACCCGAATGCGATCCTGTTCATCGATGAAATCCACACGCTCATCGGCGCCGGCGCCGCTTCGGGCGGGACGCTGGACGCTTCGAATCTTCTCAAACCGGCGCTCTCTTCCGGTGCGCTGAAATGCATAGGCGCGACGACGTACAACGAGTACCGCGGCGTGTTCGAAAAGGATCATGCGCTGTCGCGGCGCTTCCAGAAGATCGACGTCCCCGAGCCCTCGGTCGAGGAGACGGTCGCGATACTGCGCGGCCTGAAGTCGCGGTTCGAAGCGCACCACGGGATCAAGTACAGCGGCAACGCGCTCACCAGCGCCGCCGAACTCTCCGCCCGCTACATCAACGACCGGCACTTGCCCG
>VBCJ01000415.1 GCA_005884335.1 Betaproteobacteria bacterium
GCTCCGTCCCCTTCTGCCGCAGGACGCGGTACTGATCGGGTGTGAGCGCGGCGCGCCACTCCGCGTCGGATCGCACGAGCTTCGCCATGAGATCAGGGTAACCGCCAGGGCGGGGGCGCCGGGCTCGTGAGCCGCTCGCAGAAGTACCTGCCCGTGCGCCTCTGAGCGCGCGTCACGGCCAGAGCGCGCGCTCGGCGAGAGCGCGCGCGAACCGGTCGAACGGCCATACCTCGATCCCATCCTCCATCTTTAGCGATCGGTCGCCGAGGTAGACGAGCACGCGGCGCGCGACGCGCGGAAGCTCCGCGATCGCGCGCAATCCCGCGAGCTGCGCGGCCGAGAAGCGCGATGAGGCCTTTACCTCGACTGCGAGGTGGTCGCGCCCGCGGCGGAGCAGGAAGTCGACCTCCGTTGCATGGGCGTCGGCGGGTGCCCAGTACGCGATGTCGTCATAGAGCTCGGAGACTTCACCGTGCGCTCGCAGGATGGTGAAGACGAAGCCTTCAAACAACGGGCCGCGCTCCTCCGCGCCGACGGCTCCGAGATCGCGCTTCGCGGCGCGCACGATGCCCGCGTCCACCCAGTACAGCTTCGGGTGGCGGCGCTCGCGGACGCGCAGCCGCGCCTCGAAGGCGGGCAGTCTGGTGGCAACCAGCGTGTCCTCGAGGATACCGATGTACCCCTCGACCGTCGCCCTCGCCGTCGCGGCATCCCGGGCGATACCGCTGATGTTGATCACCTGCCCATGGAACAGCGCGGCCACGGGAAGGAACCGCAGGAACCCTGGCAGATTGCGGACGAGGGCCTCGCCACGCACCTCCTCTTTGACGTAGAGGTTCACGTACGCGTCGAGGGTCGCCCTCGGGTCGTCGGAGCTCCATACGAGGGGGATGCTCCCAAAGCGGAGGACGCGGTCGAGGTCGAAGTCGGACCCGAGCTCCGCCGGCACGAGGGGATACATCGTCCGGACCGTCGCCCGGCCCGCGAGGAGGTTCGTGCCGGCGGTCCGGAGCCGCCGCGCGCTCGATCCGAGAAGTGCGAAGCGCCGCCGGTCCCGCTCGATCGCGCTGTGCACCTGGTTGAGCAGTGCCGGGACCCGCTGCACTTCGTCGAGGACAACCACGCGCTCGCGCGGCACCGTCCGCAGCTCAGGGGCGAGAAGCGCGGGATTGGCGGTGAGCTGCTGGTATCGCGATTCATCGAGGAGATCGACGACGTAAGCCTGGGGGAAGTTCTCGCGAACCCACGTGCTCTTTCCAACTCCGCGCACGCCGAACGGGAAGAAGTTGCCGCGCGGCGCCCGTACAAGGCGAGGGTAAACGGGCGCTGTCATATCGCCGTCATTTTACGCCGCAGAATGACAGGAAGATAGCACAACGTCGCTGCGTTCCTGGTTCATCAGATCCTGTACCTTCGCGACTGAACGTGCCGCGTGTGGGGGCATCACCGAAATACTCTTGCCTAGCGGTGGTTGGCCGTGCCGACCACATTTCGTAGTCTCTATACTACAATCTGTTGTCATGGATGCGCTCCGCGGCCTCGTCCTCTCGGAGGCGCGCGCCAAGGTTCTAACCGCGCTCTTCCTCGAACGAGGCCGCACGTTCTATCAAACGGAGCTCGCCCGCGCCACGGGTCTCCCGATCGTCGCCGTCCAGAGGCAGCTGAAGCGCCTCGTCGCCGCGGGACTGGTCAGCACGAGCATGGCCGGTGGGCGGCGGGTGTATTCGGCCGATCCGAGGTCGGCGGTATTCGACGAAGTCTCGTCGATCGTCCGTAAGCTCCGCGGGCCTGCAACGGCCCTCCGACCGGCACTGAAGACGCACAGGGTCGATCTCGCATTCGTGTTCGGATCGTTCGCCTCCGGCTCCGCGGCGGCCTCGAGCGACATTGACCTCATGGTTCTCGGCCGAGAGTCGACGCGCGTAGTACGCGGCGAGTTGACGAAAGCGGAGCGCGACCTGGGTCGCTCGGTGAATGAGCACGTCATGACGGCTCGCGAGTGGACCGCGCGGTTGCGCAAGGAAGATCCGTTCCTAACGAACGTGCGAGCTGGGCCGAAGCTGTGG
>VBCJ01000408.1 GCA_005884335.1 Betaproteobacteria bacterium
GCTTATCGGCTCCGCATCTTCACGCCCACGCACGAGCTGCCGTTCGCCGGCCACCCGACGATCGGCTCGTGCCACGCGGTACTGGAGGCGGGCATCGTGAAACCGAAGGAGGGGCGCCTCGTTCAGGAATGTGACGCCGGTAACCTGCCGCTCCGCATCGAGAGCGCCGGGCCTGAGCGCCGGATCTGGGTGGAAGCCCCGCAAGCGAAGCTAATCGGAGAGCACCCCGAATTGTCGTCGACCCTGTCGGAGGTGCTCGGAACGCCGATCGCCGGGTCGCCAGTCCCCACGGCATTCCGGAACGGCCCGACATGGCTCTTCATCCGCTTCGAAAAGGAATCCGAGGTTGCCGCGCTCAAGCCCGACATGTCGGCGCTCGCCAAGCTGAGCCCGACGGTCACCGGAGTCGCCGCATTTGCTTTCGTGGAAGGCGTAGAGTTCGCCGTCCACATCCGTTGCTTCGCGCCCGCCGCCGGAGTCCCGGAGGACCCGGTGACAGGCAGCGCCAATGCCGCCCTCCCGGCTTACCTCGTCCACCACGGCCTGCTCGAAAAAACGGGCCGCGAGTACGTCGCAACCCAGGCAACGGAGATGGGCCGCGACGGGCGCGTGCCAGTGCGGGTAATCGACGACAGCGGCCGCGCAGAGATCGGCGGTCGTGCCGTTACGGTGATCGAGGGAGAAATTCGCTTGTGACGACGGAGTACCCACTCTTCCTGGAGTCCGGGCCGAAGATGAAGACGACCATGGTGCACGTGCTCGACCTCCTCGGATGCGTCGCCAATGGGCCGACGACCGAGGCGGCACTGGAAGCGGCGCCGGTTGAGATCAAGGAGTATCTTCGCTTCTTGGGGCGCCACGGCGAGGACGTCGATGCCGACGCCCCGTTCACGACTTCGATCGCAGCGCACGTTATGGAGGGGTCGTTTATCGGTCAGGGCGATCACTCATCGAACGCATGCCGGAGACTCAACTCGCCGCGCAGCCGTCGAAAGGACGCCTGCCCCGCGACATCGTTACCCACATCGCGAACTCAGAGCCCGAGTACTTCCGCGCCTCCGGTATCGGCAAGCCGGAAGGTGTGAAGGACGCACTGCAGGCCATCGAGGGCGCCCAGGCGGGCGCCCTCGGGCCCCGGCTTGCGCACTTCTGGCAGCTTCTCGACGCCCAGCTCGCGCGCATCACACCGGAGGTCCGCACGGCCCAGGTCCAGCGCGGCGAAAAGCTGTGGACAGCCCGCCGCGGTTTCCGGCGCGCGCTGGAACACCCGTGGGAACACCTGCGCGAGGTCCAGCGGCGGCTGGTCGATCGTGCCTGACATCAAGGAGCGCTTGCGGCAAAACATCAAACTCGGGCGCATCTACGACCCGCCCTCAGAAGGAGATGGCCATCGGGTACTGGCCACCCGATATTGGCCGCGGGGTGTCCGCGGAGACGCCGTAGACGAGTACCAGTCGAAGTTAGCTCCCTCCCGCGAGCTAATAAGGGAATTTCGTAAAGGCGACCTTAGCTGGCCCGCGTTCGGGAGGCGGTACAAACAGGAGCTCTCGACCGAGGCCTTGCAGTCGGAATTAAGGCGCCTCGCCAAAGTAGCCAGCTCCAGGGTGATAACGCTGCTCTGCTACTGCGAAATGGAGACAGATTGTCACCGCACGCTGCTTAGAGAAGCAATCATCGAGTCGGTCAACCAGAACGCTTAGGCCACAGAAGTTGTGGATTGGTGACATCGGCATATTGCTTTCTAATGTAGTTGGGCACCTAATTAGGTCGTCCGGATCATGAGTCATCCACCGGAGGGCAAGCGCGTCCTAATTACGGTCCGAACTTATCCGACGCCTGCCAGGAAGGGTGTCGAAGTCTCATGCACAGCTGGAGTCACTGACCAGGGCGCTTGGATTCGGTTGTTTCCAGTGCCTTATCGATTGATGGATCCCGACAAGCGCTTCAAAAAATATCAGTGGATTGAGCTTAGCGCTCGAAGAGCAACAGGCGATCCACGACCTGAAAGCTATACACCTGACATCGATTCCATTCGCATCAAGCAGGGGATATCCACGAAGGACAATTGGGCAGAGCGAAAACAAAGCGTACTTCCACTGGTGTCCCACTGTCTCTGTTGCCTCGAACGACAGCGAAATGAGACCGGTGTTCCAACACTGGGGCTCTTCAAACCAAACGAAATAAAGCGGCTCGTAGTCGAACCGGATGAGCCGAGGTGGACGTCCGCACAGCTAGCTAGATTGCGTCAGTATCCGTTGTTTGCTGCGACGCCTAGCCGAGAGCTCGAGAAGATTCCGTTCAAATTCAAGTATGAGTTCCATTGCGACCATTGGGACTGCGCCGGCCACTCGCTCTCATGCACCGATTGGGAAATATGTCAGTCTTACAGAAGTTGGAGCCGCAAGTATCGCGATGACTGGGAAGGAAAGCTCCGCGAGAAGTATGAACACGAAATGATCGAGCTAAACGAGACTCATTTCTACGTGGGAACCTTGCGTGGGCATCCTGCGGCATGGATCATTGTGGGGCTGTTCTACCCGCGAGTGGGTGCGCGACCACAAGAACCGCGCGATGGTGCCCAAGCTCATGTCCGAGAAGGAGGCGATCGAGAAGCTTGTCGCTGACGGGGACTATCTCGTGTACGAGTGCAACTACCTCCAACGCGGGCCGTCGGCGCTCATCCGCGAGGTGATCCGCCAGCAGAAGAAGGACCTCTGGGTGGGCGCGAAGTTCACCTGGGTCGCGGCGGCGCTGCTCGTCGGCGCAGGGTGCGCCTCGAAGCTCGACGTGGGCTTCTTCCTCTTCGGGCCCGTCGTAGAGCAGGCGATCCGCGAGGGGCGCGTGAAGGCGTACGAGTACTCGAACGTCGTGATGACGAATCGCATCATGGCCGGCGCGATGGGCCTGCCCTTCATCCCCGTCCGCTCGTTCGGCGGGACGGACGGCTTCGACCACTCCGGCGCTAAGCTCATCGCCGACCCTTACACCGGCGAGCCGATCACGATCGTGCCGGCGCTTAACCCGGATGTCGCGTTGATCCACGTCCACCAGGCGGACGTCTTCGGCAACGCGCGTATCTTCGGGACGGGCATCTCGCACGTCGAGTCAGCGATGGCGTCGAAGAAAGTGATCCTCTCGACGGAGGAGATCATCGACACGGAGGAGATCAAGCGTGACCCGGGGAGAACAACCATTCCCTATTATGTCGTGGACGCCGTCGTGCACCTGCCGTTCGGCGCTTACCCCGGCGAGATGCAGGGCCGCTACGCCAGCGACATGGGCCACGTCATCGAGGTGATCGGCGCGACGATGCGCGGCTTCATCCCGCAGTACCTCGAGAAGTGGGTCTACGGCGCCGCCAGCCACGCGGAAATGATGGACAAGCTGGTCGGCTACCAGCGCATCCGCGAGATAATGTCGCGGGCGACGATAAAAGAGGGGTACGGCGTCTAGTCAGCCCCTCCAACGGCTTCTGAAAGGAGGACGGAACAATGGACCCGATCGTGCTGCAGGCAGACGAGGGCGAGGCAATTTGGTTCCTAGACACTTTGGTGACCGTGAAAGCGGCGAGCGAGTCGACAGGCGGCTGGGCGCTAGTGGAGATCGCCGCGGCCGGCCACGCGCCGCCGCTGCACGCGCATCATAGCGAGGACGAGGCGTTCTACGTGCTCGAGGGCGAGATGTCGATAATTTGCGGCGACCGCCGCTTCAACGCCGCGGCGGGGTCGTTTGTCCTCATTCCGAGAGGCGTCCCGCACACTTTCAAGGTCGAGCAACCGGCGAAGTGGCTCGTGCTGGGGCCGAACGGAGACTTCATGAACTTTGTTCGCGAGATGGGCGAGCCTGCGCGAACAAGGAGCTTGCCGGTCCTGGAAGGACCGCCCGACATCGAGAAGCTCAACCGGCTTGCGGCAAAGCACGACATGGAGATACTTGGGCCACCGCCGCAGTAACAACGAACCGGACGATCAAAGAAGATCCCCGCCCAAAGAGGGTAACAAGCCCATGGCAACAGCGAAGACAATTTACGCGCCCGCGGTTGATGAAATACTTGCGGTCCTCATCCCCGGCGTCCACGCAGCGCTCGGTGACAACCTCGTCGGCGTCTACCTCCGCGGCTCGCTTGCCACCGGCGACTTCATCGACACCAGTGACATCGACTTCTTCGTCGCCACCGAGCGGCCCGTGTCAGAAGCCGAAGCCGATGCGCTGATCGCCATGCACGCCCGGCTGGCGGCGATGCCGAACAAGTACGCCGACCGCCTCGAGCGCGCGTACATCGACCGCGCGGCGCTCTGGCGCTTCGCTCCTGGCCGGCGATTCCTCACAGTCGAGTGCGAGACGCCGCTGCGCTGGAAGGTGCACGAAACCAGCTGGCTCATCGAGCGCTGCGGCCTGCGCGAGTCGGGCATCGCCATCCTCGGACCAGACCCGCGAACCCTCATCGACCCGATCTCCGCAGAGGAGCTACGCGACGCGGCTCGGCAGCGGGTTCGTGAGTGGGCGACATGGGCGGCCGACCCGCACGACCCCGAGTGGCTGCCGCCGCGCAGCCACCAGGCATACGTCGTGGAGACGATGTGCCGCGCGCTGTACACGCTCGCTCTCGGCGAGTTGGTGAGCAAGCGGAAGGCGGCGTCGTGGGGGGTGTCGGTGCTGCCGGAGCGGTGGCACGGCCTCGTCCGGAAGGCCGTCGCGGGAAGAGCCGATGAGACACCGGACGAAACGGCGATCGAAGGCGTCCTGCGCTTCGTCCAGTGGGTTGCCGCGGAAGGCCAAGCCTTCGCCGCCTCACGATCAGCGGCCTCGACCGACCGTTCGACGTGAGGCCGATTTTCTTCGAATCGCCGGAAGACTTTCGGGCCTGGCTCGAGCGGAACCACGATTCGGCGGAGGAGTTGGTCATGGGCCTGCACAAGACGTCGTCCGGCAAGCCCTCGATCACGCTTCGGGAGGCGCAGGACGAAGCAATCTGCTTCGGTTGGATCGACGGCGTGGCGCACAGTCTCGACGAGAGCAGCTACACCATCCGCTTAACGCCGCGCAGACGAGGCAGCG
>VBCJ01000409.1 GCA_005884335.1 Betaproteobacteria bacterium
TCGACGGCGTCGCCCGAGTCCTCGGCAAGCAGCTCCGTGAGCGAAAGATTGAGGGCTGTTGCAATCTGGCGCAGCAACAGGATCGAAACATTGCCCTGTCCTGCTTCGAGCTGGGCCAGGTAGCGCTCCGACACCGTCGAATCACCGGCAAGCAGCTTGCGTGACATACCCCGCCTGGCCCGAGCTTCTCGTACACGGTCACCCAGCAGGGCGAGATAGTCACGCTCCGCATGTGACTGGCTTTCCTTCGTATGGACAGGATGTTGCGAATGTTTCTTGATGTGAATGCTCGGAACGCTCATCGATGCAATATAATGCTTGCTATATGCATTCCATGCAGTATGATGCACTCGATATCGAAACGCAAGCGGGAACGAGAAAAAAGGCGATGGCGCTCGAACTGACCATCCTCGTGGGGACGATGACCGGCACCGCCCAGCTGGTCGCCCAGGAGCTCGAGCTCACGCTCGACGATGGCGAAATCCGCGTGCGGACCACTCCGATGGACGGCCTCGATGCGGATGTGTTTTCGGGCGGCGGCCTGTTCCTGATCTGCTCGTCCACTTACGGGCAGGGCGACGTTCCTGACAACGCGAAGAACCTGTACGAGTCGCTTCAGACCGCGCGTCCCGACCTCTCCAACGTGCAATACGGCGTGATCGCGCTCGGTGACCGGACCTACGAAACTTTCTGCAACGGCGGCAAGCGTTTCGACGCGATCCTCTCCGAGCTGGGAGCGAGGCGCATCGGCGAGATCATGTTGCACGATGCCAGCGCGGGCACCATGCCCGAGGAAGTCGCGGTGACGTGGATGGCCGGCTGGATTTCGCTGTGTCGCAAAGAAGCCCGGCTCGCGGCCTGAGTTTGAATCAAGGAAGGGACAGACAATCGTGCCGTCGCTCAGGGCCGCTGACCACTCGGTCAGCCCGCCCAAGATCCATATTCCCCGCGACTACAACGCCGCGTACGATTTGATCGAGCGCAACCTCTCTGCCGGCCGCGCGGGCAAGGTCGCGTTCGTGGACGACACCGGTCAATATACCTTCGGCGAGGTCGCCGAGCGCGTGAACCGCTTCGGATCAGGGCTTCGGGCAATGGGCCTCGAGATGGAGCACCGGGTGCTGCTCGCACTCACCGACACGATCGATTTCCCGACTGCTTTCCTCGGCGCGATCAAGGCCGGGATCATCCCGGTCGCGGTGAACACGCTGCTCACATCGAGAGACTACGAATACATGCTCTCCGACAGCCGCGCCAAGGCGCTCGTCGTCTCGGAGCAGTTGCTGCCGCAGTTCGCGCCGCTCTTGCCCAATCTGCAGTTCCTGAAGCACGTCATCGTTTCGGGCGCCGGCGCATCCGGTCACAAAGCGTTAAAGGAGGTCCTCGCGAAAGGCTCACCCCAGCTTTCGCCCGCGCCGACGACCTCCGACGATCCCTGCTTCTGGCTGTATTCCTCCGGCTCGACCGGCGCGCCGAAGGCCGTCGTGCACGTGCATTCGAGCATGGCCGTCACCGCGGATCTCTACGGGATAGGCGTCCTCGGCGTCACCGAGAACGACGTGCTTTTTTCCGCGGCGAAGCTCGCCTTTGCGTACGGCCTCGGCAACGCGCAGACTTTCGCTCTCGCCATTGGCGCCACAGCCGTGCTGATGGCCGAGCGTGCGACGCCGGCGTCGGTATTCAAGCGATTCGCCGAAACAAAGCCCACGATCTTCTACGGCGTCCCGACACTCTATGGGGCGATGCTCGCCAGCCCCGAGTTCCCGAAGCAGGAGTCCCTCACGCTGCGCCTGTGCGTCTCCGCCGGCGAGGCGTTGCCGGCCGACATGGGCAGGCGTTGGAAAGAGAGGACCGGCATCGACATCCTGGAGGGCATCGGCTCGACCGAGATGCTGCACATGTTCATCAGCGCCCGGCCAGGAGATGTGCGCTACGGCGCGACCGGGAAGCCCGTACCCGGATACGAGTTGCGCCTGGTGGACGAGCAGGGAGCTCCGGTAGGGCAGGGCGAGATCGGCGAGCTCCAGGTGAGCGGACCGACAAGTGCGGCGTATTACTGGAACAACCGCGAGAAAAGCCGCTCGACCTTTGTCGGCTGCTGGTTCAGGAGCGGCGACAAGTTCAGGCAGGACGAGGAGGGTTACTTTGTATACGCGGGTCGCACCGACGACATGCTGAGAGTCTCAGGCTTCTACGTCTCGCCCGCAGA
>VBCJ01000419.1 GCA_005884335.1 Betaproteobacteria bacterium
AGGATGAATGCCTTCATTGATGTTTCTCGACTATTCTTGCAAGGCCATAGATGAAGGCGCGCCTTCACCGACGGTCAGCTTTCCGAGTCTTAGGCAACGGCCGGGACCTCTGCGACCCGCCGCTCGAGTCCCTTCGGGTCCGCGAAGAAGGCCGGCCCTGTGCCCTGGCTCATCTTGTCGGGAAAGATCTCCTCGTTGCCCGCGATGATGCCCGCGACAATCGCCTGCGCGGCGTCCGCCGGCGACGCCTTCTCGAGCGTCAGCACCTCGCCCATCTTGGTGTCAATCGGGCCCGGATACACGCCAAACACCTGCGTGTTCTGCCCCCGCAGCATCGCGCGCGTGACCTGCGTGAGCGAGTGCGTCGCGGCCTTCGAGGCGCTGTACGCCGCGAGAATCGGGAAGCTGACGAACGAGGCCACCGAGTTGAGGTTGGCGATGGCGCCGCCGCCATTCTTCGCGAGTACTGGCGCGAAGGCCTGCGTGACCGCGAAGGTGCCGAGGAAGTTCACTTCCATCTCCTGTCGCCCGCCCTCGATCCACTTCGGATCAGTGAACTCGCCGCCGAAGAAGCCGACGATGCCCGCGTTGTTGACCAGGAGGTCTACGTCCGTCGCGGTCGCGGCGGCGGTCGCGATCTGCGCCGCGTTGGTCACATCGAGCTGGAGCGGCACGACGCGTGAGCCGTGGCGGTCCACGAGCGGGTCGAGCGTCGAGATGTTGCGGGCGGCGGCGTACACCTTTTTCACGCCGGCCGCGACGAGCGCGTCCACGATGGCTTCGCCGATGCCACGGTTGGCGCCGGTGACGAGTGCGGTCTTGCCTGAGAGTGCGTAGCCCATGTTGAGACTCCTGACGATCTCGCGATGCGCGAGACTGAACGCGGCTACCACCCGCGGGAAGCCGAGAACAGACCGTCCTGTCTATTCATGCCGTTGACAATAGACCGATCTGTCTGTATTGTCAAGAGGTGCCGCACAAAGCTAGGAAACCGGCGACAGTCTCCAAAATAGGGGTCCGTGACCGCCTCCTCGATGCCGCCGATCGCCTGTTCTACAGGGAGGGCGTGCGGGCCGTGGGCATCGACCGCGTGCTGGCGGAAGCCGACGCGGCGAAGGCATCGCTCTATCAGCACTTCGGCTGCAAGGACCAGCTCGTGGCGTCCTACCTCGAGCGCAAAACAGGGGACGCCCGCGCGCACATCGAGGCGTACCTCGCCGACACGCCGCCGTCACAACGCGCGCTCAAGTTTTTCGACTGGGTGGTGGACTGGACAGAGTCGAAGGACTTTCGCGGCTGCCCGTTGCAGCACACGGTGAGCGAGCTCACCGATGCCGCGCACCCGGCGCGCGCCGTCGCTCACGCGCAGCGAGAGTGGTTCAAAGAACGTCTCCTCGAGTGGTCGATCGCGGCGGGGGTGAAGGACGCGAAAGCGATCGCTCGCGCGCTGATCGTGCTGTTCGACGGTGCCGTC
>VBCJ01000420.1 GCA_005884335.1 Betaproteobacteria bacterium
AAAAGACGGGGAGAGGCGGCGCTTCCCTCGGTGCTCGAGGGTATCGGGCCTGAGTTGATGGAGAGTCTGGAGAAGTTTTTTTCGCAGGAGCACAATCGGGAAGTCATCGCGCAATTGACCGCAGGTCGGCGAATCCGGGTGCAGGCCGGGAAATCGCCATCGGCTGCGGCGGACCAATTTGGAGGCAAGACCTTCGTGCTCACCGGAACGCTGCCCGGCATGACCCGGGACGAAGCGGTAGAGTCGATCCGGAGCCGTGGCGGCAAGGTGGTGGGCTCGGTGTCGAAGCAGACCGATTACGTCGTCGCCGGCGACGACGCGGGAAGCAAGCTTGAAAAGGCGCGCAAGCTCGGCGTCGCCGTGCTCGACGAAGCGGGTCTACGAAGAATGTTCGAGGAGTCCAAGTCTTGAGAAAAGTAACGAAAGCCGTCTTCCCCGTAGCCGGTATGGGCAGCCGTTTCCTCCCTGCGACCAAGGCGAGCCCGAAGGAAATGATGCCGATTGTCGACAAGCCGCTCATTCAATACGCCGTCGAGGAAGCCGTGGCGGCGGGAATTCGCGACATGGTGTTCATTACGGGGCGAAACAAGCGCGCCATCGAGGATCACTTCGACAAAGCCTACGAGGTCGAGTCGGAGCTCGCCGCGCGCGGGAAGAGCGAGCTGCTGGAGCTGATCCAGAAAATCATCCCCAAATCGGTCAACTGCATTTACATCAGGCAGCCCGAGCCTCTCGGATTGGGGCACGCGGTGTTGTGCGCTCAGCCCGCGGTCAACGACCAGGTGTTTGCCGTGATCCTGGCCGATGACCTGATCGACGGCACTCCTCCGGTCTTGCGGCAGATGACGGAGATATTCGAGCGCCACCAGTCGCCGGTGGTTGCCGTGCAGCAGATCCCGCCAGAGCAAAGCCTCCAGTACGGCATCGTCAAGACCGAGCCCGTCACCATGGGCCTCGATCGCGTCATGCGAATCGTCGAGAAGCCCAGACCGGAAGCAGCTCCATCGAACCTTGCCGTCGTCGGGCGGTACATCCTGACACCGCGCATTTTTCATCACCTGGCGCAGGCCATGCCCGGAGCCGGGAGCGAAATTCAGCTCACCGACGCGATCGGCGCGCTGCTCGCAGAGGATCGCGTGCTCGCGTACCGCTTCAAGGGGACCCGCTACGACTGCGGCTCGAAGCTTGGCTACCTGCAGGCGACGGTGGCGTACGGACGCAAGCATCCCGAGGTCGGAAACGCGTTCGAGAAATTTCTGAAATCACTGTGATGCGGCTCCGGGTCGGGGCGCATATACTTCTGGCCCCATGACACCTGACGAGGCCTGGAAAATCCTGGAGAGCGCGGATCGATTGTGCGAAGAAGCCACAGTTCGCAGGGAAATCTCTCGGATTGCTGTGGAGATTACGGCAAAGCTGAAAGACCACTACCCCTTCGTGCTCGCCGTGATGGGCGGCTCGATTTTCTTCGCCGGCCACTTGCTGCCCCAGCTGCGCTTCCCGATCGAGTTCGACACTATCCAGCTATCGCGCTACGGCAAGGCCACCTCGGGCGGCAAGATCGTATGGACAGTGCCGCCGCGGGAGAACGTGAGAGGCCGCACCGTTCTTGTGCTCGACGACATCCTGGACGGGGGCGAAACGCTCGCGGCGATCCGCGATCGCGTGAACTCGCTCGGCGCGGCCGCGTTCTACAGCGCCGTGCTCACCGACAAGAACATCGGCCGGGACAAACCCATCGTCCCCGATTTCATCGGTCTGAAGCTGCCCAACCGCTACGTGTTCGGCTGCGGAATGGACGTGTCCGGGGCCTGGCGCAATCTGCCGGAAATCTACGCAGTCAAAGATTCCTGAGCGCACATGCTCGCAATCATCGGCGGCACCGGGCTGACACAGCTCGCCAATCTCGATGTCTCGCGTCGCCAGGTGGTGCGTACCCCCTATGGAGAGCCTTCCGGCCCCCTCACTTTCGGCGCGATCCGCGGCGTACCGGTGGTGTTCCTCGCGCGCCACGGCTACGGCCACACGATTCCGCCCCATCAAGTGAACTACCGCGCCAACCTTTGGGCGCTCAAGGAACAGGGTGCCGGGGACATCGTTTCGGTCGTCTCGGTCGGCGGCATCCGCACGGACCTCGGTCCGGGAAGGATCGTCGTCCCGCACCAGGTCATCGACTACACTTGCGGTCGGATGAACACGTTTTTCGAAAACGAGGCCCCGGTAAAGCACATCGACTTCACCGAGCCGTATACGGACGAATTGCGGAACAGGCTTCTCGCCGCGGCGAAAGCCTGCGGCGAGGCTGCCGTCGACGGCGCGGTCTACGCTGCAACCCAGGGGCCGAGATTGGAGACGGCCGCGGAAATCGACCGGCTGGAGCGGGATGGCGCCGACATCGTCGGCATGACCGGGATGCCCGAGGCGACCCTGGCACGCGAGATCGAGTTGGCTTACGCGGCGATCGCAGTGGTCGTAAATCACGCGGCTGGCCGAGGCGCAAGCGTCCGCGGCGTACCGCTGCAGAGAATCGAAGAAGTGCTGAAGGACGCCGTGGGTCGGGTGCGCAAGATCATCGAGGCTTTCGTCGCAGCATGATCCGCGAAGTCCTGAAAATGGGCGATCCGCGGCTGCTCGAGAAATCGCGGCCGGTGGAGGCATTCGGCACGCCGCAGCTGCGCGAGCTGATCGCCGATATGCGCGACACCATGGCGCACCTGGACGGCGCCGGGCTCGCCGCCCCGCAGATCGGCGTGCCGCTGCGGGCGGTGATCTTCGGCGTAACGCGCAACCCGCGCTATCCCGACGCGGAGGAAGTCCCCCACACGGTGCTCATCAATCCGGTCATCACGCCGCTCGGCGATGAAGCGGAAGAGGGGTGGGAAGGATGCCTGTCGGTGCCGGGAATGCGCGGCGTCGTGCCGCGTTTCAAGCGGCTGCGTTACCGGGGTTTCGACGAATCGGGTGATCCGGTCGATCGGAGCGTCGAGGGATTCCATGCGCGGGTCGTTCAGCATGAATGCGACCATCTCGACGGTATCCTGTATCCGATGCGCATCCGCGATATGTCGAAGTTCGGCTTCGTCGAGGTGTTGTTCCCCGGTCAGGAACTGATCGACGAATAAAATCGGAAAGCTGTTTCTACGCCTGCAGCGCCTTGAGCAGGTCGGTTTCTAGCTGGAGCACCGTTTTCGGACTGGCGAGGGCGGCGCCGGACACGACGAACACGTCCTCGGCGCGCTCGCCGAGCGTTGCGATCTTGGCGGTGTGCAGGCTGACCCCGTAACGGCTGAGCACCAGCGCGATGGCATAGAGCAGGCCGGGCCGGTCGCCCGCGGTGATCGACAGGGAGTGGTACTGTCCTTTCTCGTCCGGGACGATGCGCACCTCCGGTGCAATGGGGAAGTGCTTGACGCGTCGCGACACCCGCCCCTGGACCGGCTGCGGCAAGGGAACCTGGTTCGCCAGCCAGTCCGCCAGTTCGGACTCGATCTGGGCGATCATGTCCCGCGGATGCGGCACGCTGCCGATGTCCATGACCTGGAAAGTGTCGAGCGCGTAGCCGTGCCGGGTGGTGTAGATCTTGGCATCGACGATGCTGAAGCCGACCGACCCGAAGTAGCCGGAAATGCGCGCGAACAGGTCGCGCTGATCGGGCACGTAGATCATGACCTGGAGCCCTTCGCCTGCCGGCGAGAGGCGCGCCTTGACTACCGGTTTGTCCGCGCTCTCGCGATGGTGCAGCAGCCGCGTGTGCCAGGCGATCTCCTGGGCGTCGTGGCGCAGGAAATACGGGACGTCGAGATGGGGCCACAGCGCGTCCTGGACGGTGTCGGACAGCCCATAGAGCCGCAACAGGCGCTTGGCTTCGTCCTGCTTTCCCTGGATGTACTGGTCCGCCTCGAGCTCTCCGCCCTTCAGGAAATGCTGCGTCGCGCGAAAAAGATCCTCGAGGAGCTTGCCTTTCCACGCGTTCCACACCTTGGGACTCGTGCCGCGGATGTCCGCGACCGTGAGCAGGTAGAGCGCGACCAGCCGCCGCTCGGTGCCAACGACATCGGCGAAGCGTCGCACGACCTCCGGATCGGACAGGTCCTGTTTCTGCGCTACTGACGACATGGTGAGATGGTGCGCGACGAGGAACTCGACGAGCTGCGTGTCTTCGGCCGCAAGGCCATGCTCGCGGCAGAAACGCCGGGCCTCGAGCCTGCCCAGCTGCGAGTGATCGCCTCCGCGGCCCTTGGCGATGTCGTGGAAGATCGCCGCGATGTACAGCAGCCAATGGCGCTCGAGGCTCGCGATGAGGCGGCTGCACAGCGGATACTCGTGCGCAAACTCGAGCATCGTGAAGCGGCGCACGTTGCGCACGACGGTGAGGATGTGC
>VBCJ01000314.1 GCA_005884335.1 Betaproteobacteria bacterium
ACCGTTTCAGGGTCGGGCGACAGATAGATGGCCGTGCCTTCAACGTGCGGGATTTCCGAACCGCACATTGGGGGAAACGCATCGATCGGGAGCCGGAATTTTCCCTCCCGGCTGAGCACCACCGATTCAGCGCGCTTCCAGGTAGTCAGCATGGCGAAAATCAGGAGGCCGCAGGCAAGTGGGAACCAGCCACCATCGGCGAACTTGGCGGCATTGGCCGCGAAGAACACGATCTCGACCAGGCCGATCGCCGCGATTGCCGCAATCAGGACCGGCGTCGCGCGGCCTCGGCGTGACATAGTGACGATGCCGATCAGAATTGTGGTCAGGACCATCGTGCCCGACACCGCGATTCCGTAGGCCGAGGCGATCGCGCTCGAGGACTTGAACGCGAGAACGATGAGCAGCACGGCGGCCAGCATGATCCAGTTGACGTGGCCGATATAGATCTGCCCGGGCTCGGTCTCCGAAGTGTGACGGACGGGGATGCGTGGCAGATAGCCTAGGCGGGTGGCCTGCTGGGTCATGGAGAAAGCGCCCGAAATGGTTGCCTGTGACGCGATCACCGTTGCCATCGTGGCGAGAGCGACCAGGGGCAGGAGCAGCTCGGCGGGTGCAAGCAGGTAGAACGGATTCTTGATGGCGGCCGGATCGCGCAGCACCAGGGCGCCCTGGCCGATGTAGTTGGTCATCAGCGCCGGGAAAACCAGGCTGAGCCACGCCAGCCGGATCGGCTTTGCACCGAAATGCCCCATATCCGCGTAGAGCGCCTCTGCTCCGGTTATTGCCAGAAACACTGCGCCGAGCACAAGGAAAGTGAGCCCCGGGAAGCGCCACGCGAAGTCGAGGGCATGGCGCGGATCAAGTGAGGCGAGCACTCCGGGCGTCTCTGCGATCGAAATCCCGCCGAGCACCGTGAGCGCGAGGAACCAGATCACCATGCAGGGCCCGAACAGCTTTCCAACCGCGCCTGTGCCGCGGAACTGGATTGAAAACAGCCCGATCAGGATGCCGATCGTGACCGGCACCACCCACGATTCCAGCGCCGGCGTCGCCACCGAAATGCCCTCCACGGCCGAGAGCACCGAGATCGCCGGCGTCAACACCGCATCGCCGTAGAAAAGCGACGCCCCGAAAATTCCGCAGGTCGCCACGATCCAAGCGAGACGGGGCCGCTCGCGCGTGGCTTTCGAAGCGAGCGCAAGCAGTGCAAGGATGCCGCCCTCGCCGCGGTTGTCGAATCGCAGCATCATCGCAACGTACTTCAGGGTGACGATGAGCGTCAGCGACCAGAACATCAGCGACAACACAGCGAGTACATTAGTCTGATTAAGAGGCAATCCGCGCGCACCGCCGAAGGCTTCCTTGAACGCGTACAGGGGACTCGTGCCGATGTCGCCATAGACCACGCCCAGCGCCGCGAGCGTGAGCGCGGCCAGTTTCGAATTACCCGAGCTCGGTGCGGGCTTAGAGGAGAAAGACCTGCCGTCGGGAGCGGGGGAGGTGTTCATGACGGGCCCCTCTCGTAAGGAGAGGTCGCACAGCATACTCCGGCGCTTGTTGCGTTGCAACAAGAAGCCAGATATGCGAAGTATCTATTTGATCCAGAAAAGTAATCTATGCGACTCTGAAGGGATAGCTGTGCTGCGCCCGGGCCCGATTCAATTCGCCTTCACGCCCGCGGCGCGCAGCAGCCCGCCCAGCGTGGCGAGCTGCTCGCGCATGTAGGCGTCGAACTGCTCCGGGCTCATCGGCATCGGCTCGGCGCCGAGGTTCGCGTGCCGCTCACGAACGTCGGGCGATTGCAGGGCGCGTGCGAATTCGCCGTTCAGCCGGTTGACTACGGCGCGCGGCGTCTGCGCGGGCGCAAGCACGCCGATCCAGAAATCGAACTCGGCGCCGGGCACGCCTGCTTCGGCGATGGTCGGTATATCGGGCAGCGTGGGCGCGCGTTTCGCGCTGCTCACCGCGAGCCCGACGAGCCGTCCGTCCCGGATCGCAGAGAGCGCCGCGGCGATCCCGAGGAACCCGAAATGCGTGCGGCCCGCGATGGTCTCCGAGACCATCTCCGGTGCGCCCTTCATGGGGATGTGCACGGCTTTGATCCCGGTAACCACACGGAACTTCTCGGCGTTCACGTGCGACGCGCTGCCGACGCCCGCCGAGGAGTAGTTCAGCTCGCCGGGTTTCGATTTTGCGAGCGCGACGAATTCCTTCACTGATTTCACGCCGAGCCCGGCCGACACGAACATCACGCTCGGAAGATTGCCGAGCGGAATCACCCCGGAGAAGTCCTTCAGGGAGTCGTAGGGCAGCTTGTCGTAGATCGCCGGATTGACTGCGTGCCCGGCGGAGACCACTGCGAGCGTGTAGCCGTCGGGCGCCGACTTCGCCACCTGGGCAGTGCCGAGGGTGCCGCCTGCGCCGGGGCGGTTTTCCACGATCACCGGCTGTCCGAGGCTCGCCGCGAGCTTGTCGCTTACGCTGCGCGCCATGATGTCGGTGACGCTGCCCGGGGTGAAGGGCACGATGATCTTGATCGTGCGGGACGGGTAGGGGTCCTGCGCGAAAACTCGGGGCGCAAGCGCGAGCAGCGCCACCCCGATTGCCAAAAGACGTGCTCGCCCTAAATCCATGAAGCCTCCCTATCCGCCCCTCAAGCCTCGGGCCCGGCGTAGGCACCGGCCGTGTGCGGAAACATCAGCTTGACGATCTTGAACTTCGAGATGTCCACCGTCGCGTCCATGTGCAGGAACACCGCCGCGTCGCGGAACAGCTTCTCGATTCCGAAGTCGAGCATGATGCCGTTGCCGCCGTGCAGCTCGAGCGCGTGCTGCGCCACCTTGAAGACCTCTTCCGATGCGAACAGCTTCACCATGTTGCACAGCTCCTCGGCGTCGGGCGCGCGCTCGTCCACCGCGCGCGCGGCCTCGTGAAGGAGGGCGCGCACGGCGCGCAGCTTCGTCGCCATCTCCGCCAGGCGGAGCGCGACGGCCTGGTGCTTGATCAGGATACGCCCGCCCTGAACGTAGTTCTGCACGTACTCGGCGGTGCGCTCGAAAGCGGCGACGCCCACGCCGAGGTTCTTCGATGCCTGGATGATCTTGCCGGGACGGAAATAGACGCCGGTCTTGGCGAGCGCGTCGTTCTCGACGAGCAGGTGGTCCTTCGGCAGGCGCATGTCCTCGAACACCAGCTCCCCGTTGTTCATGAAGCGGCCGCCGAGCGTCTCGTTGCAGCGCGCGATGGTGAGGCCGGGCGTGCCGCGCGGCACGAGGAAGCTCGAGGTCCCCTGCAGCATGCCTGCGCCCGGCTTGGTGTTGGCGTACACGACGTAAAGGCTCGCGTCGTAGCCGTTGCTGATGAACTGCTTGCGCCCGTTGAGCACCCACTCGTCGCCTTTCAACACCGCGCGCGTCTGCATCGCCGCCTCGGGTGCGTTGTACGGCAGCCAGCGGTCGGAGGCGCCGCGCGGCTCGGTGAGGCAATGCGCGAGCAGGAATCCCGGGTCCTTCACGATGCGTGGGAACCAGAGCTCCTGCAGGTGGCGCGGCGCGACATTGCGGAGCAGCACCGAGACCTTCCAGATCTGCACCAGCTTGTCGGAAAGCCCTGAGTCGCCGCGCGCGATCTCCTCGGAGATGAGGGCGAAAGTCTGCACCTCGTGCGCAGGATCGAGCGGAACGCCGCCGAATTCCTCGGGCACGCCCAGAGTGCGGATTCCGATCTTGTCGGCCTGCTCGAGGATAGCGCGCGGCAGGCGCGCATCCGGGTCCATCAGCCACTCGCGCTGCCAGTTCTGGCGGATGAACGGCGTGACGAAATCGTTGACGAAGGCGCGGCAGCTAGCGCGCATCAAGCGCTGCTCCTCGGATAAGCTGCGATCGATCGTGTCCATGGCGGGTGTCTGCTAGTGGAATGTTGAAAGTATTTCGAAGGGCCTCACGTCAGCGGGACAAAGTCATATTCGCCAATGCCCTGCAGCACCAGGAACGTCGCCGAGGTGTCGCCGCCGTTGACCACCAGGTGGGAGCGTTTCGGCCGCACCGAGAACGTTTCGCCGGGCCCGAGGCGAACTTCCTCCTTGGGGTCGCGCAGGAAGATGCGGATCGTTCCCCGGAGCACGTAGAACGTGTCCTGGACATTGTTGTGGTAGTGCCAGGGCACTTTCTGGTTCGACGAGATCTGAATCTCGTTGATCCGAAAGCCGGGGCGTTCGGCATGCGTGGCCCTTCGCTCGACTTCGTAGAGATGACTCGCGTCTTTCACCGCTTCCATGATGAACTCCTCGAATCACAGCGCCGAAGTAGTCAGTATACCGGCGCAAAGGAATCGGGAAGGCTGCTGCGGTCCTGCTAAGAGTTCCGCGGAATGGCCAGCGCTTCGCCGGTTTCGAGGAGGGACTTGAGACTGCTCAAGATCTCGGGCCAGCCTTCCTTCACGGTTTCGAGAGTGGGACCGCCCTCCGGAAACTGGTCGTGAGTCACGGTGAGCTTGCACACCAATCCCATCGGCTCGATCTCGTAGGTCACGCGCGAGGGCTTGTCCTCGATGAATTTCGGCTCGAAGGTATGCACCAGCTTCTTTCGCGGAATCACCTCGATCACGACGCCCTCCACGCCCGCGCCGGGCCGCCCGTGCAGCTCGGCCCGGTGCATATAGTCGAACCTTCCCCCTCGCTTGAGCTCGGCCCTCAGCTCGAGCCCCACGTAGTACTGACGCGTGGACTGGGGCTGCGTGAGCGCCTTCCAAAGCGCACGCGGCGAGGTGCGGATATAGATGACGTTGACCAGCTTGGTCTTGAGGGCACTCATGGGTATAGGAAGTCAGGCGAGAGGCGTGATCCGGGAATTCCGATTTTCATAAGGTTCTCCTGCACTTGTCGAACTTTACCGCCATCCTGCCGTTTCGGGACGAGGGGCACTTTTGCCTGAGCTAGTCGAGGGACAACCCCGGGGCTTGACAAGCGAAGTGTCATGACTATATTATTCATATATGAATAAGCCCGCCAAGCTGCGTTCCCGCAGCCCAGATGCCGCCGACGGCCAGATGATGTATTCGCTTGTCCGGGCCGCGCATGTGCTCGAGTCGCGCCTTGAGGAGGCTTTGGAGCAGGTCGGGCTCTCGTTGGCAAAATTCGGCGCTCTCTCGCACTTGATCAAGGAGGGCGAGCCGCTGAGCTTGAGCGAATGCGCCATGAAAATGACCTGCGTCCGCTCGAACATCACGCAGCTCGTGGACCGGCTCGAGGCGGACGGGCTGGTGCGTCGCGTGGAGGATCCCGAGGATCGCCGCGCCGTGAGGGCCGTGGTCACCCCGCTCGGCAAGGAGCGCCATGCCGCAGGCGTGCGGCAGGTCGAGAAGGTGCAGGCGGAGTTCACCAAGACGATTTCAGGTGTCGAGCGCGGCGCGCTCGAGCGCGTGCTGTCGGCGATCAGCTAGGCTTTTTTTTGACTGAATAGTACATATATGAAAAGTGCAGGTAAGACGCATTTAACTCTCAAACACGGGTAAACAAATCATGACGACGACCTTCCTCCGCCACTTTCTCAGGAGCGGGCTCTATCTCGCCGCAATCCTTCTGTTGCCGGGCGCTCTGATCGGCGCGCCTATCCTCTGGTGGCTCGGTCATCGCCGAAAGACGCCGCAGCAACCGACGTGGAAAGCATGCTCCTGACACAACGTTGTCAGGAGCGCTGGCGCAAGCTCACTGCACTTACTGTTGATGGCTTTATTGAAAGGAATTGATTTCCATGCGCAACCCCCTCAAAACCGCGGCGCTCGTGCTCGCGCTGACTACATCGGCTTCCCACGGCGAGGAACTGGCCCCAGACGCGCTCGTCAAGACCATCTCGCTGGACGTGCTCGCCGCGATCCAGAAGGACAAGGACATCCAGGGTGGCAATCCGAAAAAGATCGCGAGCCTCGTCGAGGCGAAGATCCTCCCTCATTTCGATTTTGCGCACACGACCCGAATCGCGATGGGTGCCAACTGGCGCCGCGCCAGCCCCGAGCAGCGCGAGCAGCTCGTTCGGGAATTCAGGACACTTCTCGTGCGCACGTATTCCGGGGTGCTTGTCAACTACCGCGACCAGGTCATCGAGTTCAAGCCCTTGCGGACCCAGCCCGGCGACGCGCAAGTCACCGTCAGGTCCGAAGTCAGGCAATCGGGGGCTCAAGCGATATCCATCGATTACGAGATGGAGAGGACCCCCTCGGGCTGGAAGGTGTACGACGTCAAGATCAGCGGCGCGAGCCTCGCCGCCACTTACCGCGACACCTTTGCCGAGGAAATCCGCAACCGCGGCATCGGGGGCTTGATCGATGCTCTCTCGAACAGGAATCGCCAGAACGACGCGCGGCCCGCGTCCGTCAACACTTAACGAAACGGGCCACACGCCCACCCAACTGAAAGAAGGGAGCAAGACTATGAAGGTCGAAAACCTCTATTTGGCTGCTGTTTCGGCATTGTCAATTGCAGTCGCTACCCCGCTGCTCTCCGGTTGCGAGCCCGCCAATTCGCAACCGCATGGAGCCATGCGACCCCCTGAAGTCGCGGTCGTAACGGTGCAGCCGCAGTCGGTGCCGGCGACCTTCGAATACGTCGGCCAGACCGCGGGCTCCCGCGAAGTCGAAGTGCGCGCGCGCGTGACGGGCATCGTCCTGAAACGCAACTACCGCGAAGGCGCGCCGGTCGCGCAGGGGCAGTCGATGTTCACCATCGATCCCGCGGCCTTTGAAGTGGCCGCTGCGCGAGCCGAAGCCGCGCTCGCGAGCGCCGAGGCGAAGCTTGCGCAGGCGAAGCGCAACAGCGCGCGCCTGAAGCCGCTGTTCGAAATCAAGGCCGCCAGCCAGAAGGATTACGACGACGCCGCTTCCGCGGAGCAGGTGGCCGAGGCCGAGGTCAAGACCGCACACGCGAATCTCGCGGATGCACGGCTCAGCCTCGGCTACACCCGGGTCGAGGCGCCGATTACCGGCATCGCCAGCCGCGCGCAGCGCTCCGAAGGCAACTACGTATCCGGCCCGGACGTGCTGCTCACCACGGTGTCGCAGATCGACCCGATCTATGTTCTGTTCAGCGTCTCCGACGAGGAGCGCGTCAGGCTCGCCCGCGAGGTTGACGCGGGACGCCTGGTGCTGCCCCGCGACGGGCGGTTCGCGGTGACGGTGAAGCTCGCTGACGGCAGCGTATACAGCGAATCCGGCAAGCCCAACTTCACCGACGTGCGCGTCTCGGGCACAACGAGTACCAGCGAGGCGCGCGCCGAGCTACCCAATCCCGCGGGCTTCCTGCACCCCGGCCAGTTCGTGCGCGTGACCCTGAAAGGCGCCGAGCGGCCTGGTGCGATCCTCGTGCCGCAACGCGCGGTGCTCGAAGGCCCCAAAGGCAAGTTCGTCTATGTCGTCAGCGCCGAGAGCAAGGCCGAGCCCCGGCCGGTCGAGCTGGGCGCCTGGCAGGGCGATGCCTGGATTGTCACGGCGGGGCTCAACGCCGGAGACAGGGTGATCGTGGACGGCGTGATGAAAATCGGCCCGGGCGCGCCCGTGGCCGTCGCGGAGTTGCAGCCGCGGGAAACCAACCCCGCGAAGAACGGGACGCCCAAGGCCGAAGGCCGCGCTCCCGTCCTCGCGCAAAAGTAAGGGAGCTTCCACATGTTTTCTCGTTTTTTCATAGATCGCCCGATCTTCGCGGCGGTGCTTTCGATCTTCATCGTGATCGCCGGCCTCGCGGCGATGCGCAACCTTCCGATCGCCCAGTATCCCGAGATCGCGCCGCCGGTCGTGACCATCACGGCGAACTACCCGGGCGCCTCGGCCGGCGTGATCGAGCAGACGGTGGCGGCGCCGCTGGAGAACCAGATCAACGGAGTCGAGCACATGATCTACATGAGCTCGACCTCCACCTCGAACGGCCAGGTGCAGATTCACGTGACCTTCGATATCGGCACCGACATCGACCAGGCCACGGTCAACATCAACAACCGCGTCAGGCAGGTCGAGCCGCGGCTGCCCGCAGACGTGCGCCGGCTCGGCGTCACGGTGGAAAAGAGTTCGTCGTCGTTCCTCCTGGTGGCCGCGTTCTACTCGCCCGACGGGCGCTACGACGATCTGTACATCAGCAACCACGTCACGATGAATGTGCTCGACGTGGTGAAGCGCATTCCCGGCACGACCAACGTGCAGATCTTCGGGGCCAAGGATTACGCGATGCGGATCTGGGTCAAGCCCGACCGCCTGACGCAACTGCGGCTCACGACCGCCGATCTCATCGCGGCGCTGAACGAGCAAAACGCGCAGTTCGCCGCGGGCAAGGTCGGGCAAACACCTGCCGGCGGCCCGCAGGAGCTCGTCTATACGATCACCACCAAGGGCCGGCTCGCCGATCCGGGCGAGTTCGAAAACATCATCGTGCGCGCCAATCCCGACGGCTCGACGCTGCGCTTGAAGGACGTCGCGCGCGTCGAGCTGGGCTCGAAGGACTATGATTTTATCGGCCGGGTCAACGGCAAGGAAGCGGTGCTGGTCGGCGTTTTCCTCCAGCCCGGGGCCAATGCGCTCGATGTCTCGAACAACGTCAAGAAGACGGTGCAGGCGCTTTCAGCGCGCTTTCCCGACGGGCTCACCTACTCGGTTCCGTACGATACGACCCGCTTCGTCGAGGTATCGATCCGTGAAGTGCTGAAGACGCTCGTCGAGGCGATGGCGCTGGTGTTCCTCGTCGTCTTCCTTTTCCTGCAGAACTGGCGCGCCACCCTGATCCCGTTCGCCGCAGTGCCGGTATCGCTGATCGGCACCTTTGCTGGGCTCTATCTGCTCGGCTACTCGATCAACACGCTCACCTTGTTCGGCATGGTGCTCGCCATCGGCATCGTCGTTGACGACGCCATCGTGGTGCTCGAGAACGTCGAACGCATCATGCACGAGGAGCACCTGAACGCGCGCGAAGCCGCCGTCAAGGCGATGGCCGAGGTGACCAGTCCGATCATCGCCATCGTGCTGGTGCTGTGCGCGGTGTTCGTGCCCATCGCGTTCCTGGGCGGCCTCGCGGGCGAGCTCTACCGCCAGTTCGCCGTCACCATCTCCATCGCGGTGGTGATCTCGGGCGCGGTGGCGCTCACCGTTACGCCGGCCTTGTGCGTGCTCATTCTGAAGCGCGAGCACAAGCAGCCGGGGCGCTTCTTCACCTGGTTCAACGACTGGTTCCACCGCGTGACCGGGCGCTACACCGACGGCGTCGCGTGGATGATCCGCCGCGGCGGGATCGGGGTCGCGCTCTTCGCCGGCATGGTTGCGCTCGCCGCCGGGTTATGGCGCGTCACGCCGGGGAGCCTGGTGCCGGACGCGATCCGGTCCAATCCGGCCAACGAAAACGCGATCGCGTTCACCGGGTTCGATTTCATCGGCGGCGGCTACCGCAACAACGCGGCGACGATCTTCATCACGCAAAAGCACTGGGACGAGCGCTCCGTCACCGCCTCGCAGCTGGTCGGCGAGCTCTTCATGAAGACCGCGCACATCAAGGAAGCACTGGTGCTCGCTTTCAACCCGCCGCCGATCTTCGGCCTGGGCACCGCGGGTGGCTTCGAGTTCTACATCCAGAACCGCGGCGCAGGCGATCCGAAACGCACCGCCGAGGCGTTGCAGCAGTTCCTCGCGCGTGCGGGCAAGGAGCCGCAGCTCGGCTTCGTCAATACTTTCTGGCGCGCAAATGTGCCGCAGCTCTACGTGGACCTGGACCGCGACAAGGCCAGGGCGCTCGGCGTGCCGATCGACGCGCTCTACGGGACGCTCGCCGCGACCTCCGGCACCTACTACGTCAACGACTTCAACAAGTACGGACGCACCTGGCAGGTGCTGATGTCGGCCGAGCCCGCCTACCGCAAGCGCCCCGACTCGATCGGCGATATCTACGTGCGCTCCCAGAAGGGCGAGTTGGTACCGCTCAACGCGCTAGCCAATGTCCGCTATTCCTCGGGTCCGGATTCGCTCGACCGCTTCAACAACCTGCCCGCGGTTAAAGTGATCGGGCAAGGCGCACCGGGAATCTCCTCGGGCCAGGCGATCCAGGCGGTGGAAAGGGTCGCGAACGAAGCGCTGCCGCCGGATTTCAGCTATGACTGGGGCGGGGCCTCGTTCCAGGAGAAGAGATCGGGCGGCACTGCAGGCATAGCGCTAGCGCTCGCCGCCCTGATGGTGTTCCTGATCCTTGCGGCGCAGTACGAAAAGTGGTCCCTGCCGCTGTCGGTGCTGCTGGCGCTGCCGTTCGGCACCTTCGGTGCGCTCGCGGCGGTGTGGCTGCGCGGATTCACCAATGACGTGTATTTCCAGATCGGCCTGGTGACCTTGCTCGGCCTCGCCGCTAAGAACGCCATCCTGATCGTCGAGTACGCGGTGCTCAAGCACAACGAGGGCCTGTCCGCCGCGGCGGCGGCGCTGGAAGCGGCGCGGCTGCGATTCCGTCCGATCCTGATGACCTCGCTTGCGTTCATTTTCGGCGTGCTGCCTCTCGCGATCTCGGCGGGAGCCGGCGCGGGCGCGCGGCGCTCCGTCGGTACGGGCGTCATGGGCGGGATGCTGGCGGCGACGTTCCTCGCGATCTTTTTCGTGCCCCTGTTCTTCAAGCTCATCACCGACCGCAGACTCTCGGAGCGCCGCATCGCGTCGGAATTGCGCACCGAGATCGAGGGCGAGCACGCGCACCAGACGACCGACATTCCGCACCATGTTCCGCTGAAAACGGAGGACGTCCATGCGTAAGCTCTCGATTCTCGGATTCGCGTTGCTCCTGGCCGGCTGCGCGGGCCTGAAACCGGATTACGCGAAACCTGCGACCGATCTGCCGGCGGGCTGGCGCGATGCGCCGGCCGACGGAGTGCAGGCTGGGGATGCGCGCTGGTGGAAGGTGTACGGCGACCCGGTGCTTGACCGCCTGATCGACGAGGCGCTCGCCCACAACGCGAATGTCATGCTCGCGGTCGCCCGCGTCGACGAAGCGCGCGCAGCACTCTCCGCGACAGCGGCCGATCAGCGGCCGCAGATCAACGCGAGCGCGAGCCGCAGCCGCACGCGCATCTCGCAGCGCGGCCCGGCGCCGCTGTCGCCCGGCTTCAATCCCGAGAGCAACGACACCCGGGCAGCGGTGGGCGTTTCCTATGAGATCGACCTGTGGGGCCGGCTGCGCAACGCCACGCAGGCCGCGCGCGCCGACCTGCTCGCCACCGAAGCCGCGCGCGAAACGGTGCTCATCACGCTGACCTCGGACGTGGCGCAGGGCTATTTCGCCTTGCGCGCGCTCGACGGGCAGCTCGCTGCCACCCGGCGCTCGCTCGCCGCCCGCAGCGAAGCACTCGGGATGCAGAAGAGGCGCTTCGAGGTCGGCGATATCTCCGAATTCGATTACCGACAACTCGAAGCCGACGTCGCCGCCGAGCGCGCGCTGTTGCCGGTCCTGGAGCTGCAGCGCGCACAGCAGGAAAACGTGCTTGCCGTGCTGCTCGGCAAGAGCCCCCGGGCGATCTACGAAGGCGCGCTCGAGGCAGGAAGCGACCCCGAAGGCCAGACGGTTGCGATCGTGGTGCCGGCGGGTCTGCCCTCGGACCTGTTGCTGCGTCGGCCGGACCTAGTTCAGGCCGAGCAGACGCTCGTCGCCGCCAACGCCCGCGTCGCGGTGGCGCGCGGCGCTTACTTTCCCACGGTGTCCCTCACTGGCTATCTGGGAAGCGAGAGCGTGGCGCTGTCCGATTTATTTACCGGGCCGGCCGGAATCTGGCAGGCGGCGCTCGCACTGGGCCAGCCGATCTACGCGGGCGGACGCCTCGACGCGCAGCTGCAGGCTGCCGGTGCGCGCGAACGCCAAGCGCTCGCCCAGTATCAGCTCGCGATCCAGAATGCCTTTCGCGAGGTGCGCGACGCGCTCGTGGCGCAAGCCAAGGCGCGCGAGCGCCTCGAGGCCGAGAGCGAACGCGTGACGGCGCTCAGGACGACGCTGCGGTTTGCCCGGCTTCGCTATCAGAACGGCATGACCAGCCAGCTCGAGGTGCTCGACGCCGAGCGCAACCTGCTCGCCGCCGAGCAGAACCGCATCGACGCGCTGCGCGCGCAGCGTGCGGCGATCGCCGATCTGTTCAAAGCGCTGGGCGGAGTGTGGTCATAAGCGACCGCATCATGGGCACGACGGTCTCCGCGAACCGGTTTGGAGCCCCCTGTAGTTTGAGCGCGTAACTCAGAAGCTCATCGCAAGATGCAGGAAGCGGCTCGTGAGGTGCTCGAATCTTTCAAGGGTTCCCATCGCCGTGGGCCGTGCGGCGATCACGGGCTTTTTGCTGGGTGCGGCGCTTTTCCTCAGCGCGCCGTCTTACGCGCTGGACGAAACCAGAGCGGACTTGCGGTTGTCCGTGTCCGAGGATTTCGTCCATGCGCGCGGTGCCATGGTGGTTTCGGCGCGCTACGGCGGCAGCTGGGGTGCGAGGCTCGGGGTCTGGGCGCGCGAGTCGAACGTTGAGCCGAGCGCGGCCAATTTCTTTGCCGGTATCGATCGCGTTTGGACCTACTCGAAGTGGCGGACCGGATTGGGCGCAGTCTGGATCGACAAGGTCAACGATCTCAACGGCACCCACTGGGATTTCGATGTCTCGCTCGGATACGATCTTTCGGGCCGGGTTTTCGTCGAATACAGGCATCATTCGCACGGACGGAAGCTTGGAATCAGCAAGGACGCATCCAACGACGGATGGAACCTGATCGGCGTCGGTGTCATTTTTTGACCGCATGAGCTCGCCACGCCGAGCCCGGCTCAGCTGAGTCGGACGTTTCTCGCCTTTCCGAGAACTTCCGGATTCACGACGTTGATCGGCGCTCCCGCGGCGTACGCGTTGATCTGGTCGAAGATCTCGGCGAACGCGATCTCGTGATCCTCGCGGGTGACGTAGCCGAGGTGGGGCGTGCATATCGCGTTGTCCATGTTGAGCAGCGGATGGCCGGTGTCGCGCAGCGGTTCTTCTTCGTAGACGTCGACCGCCGCCTTGCCCGGACGCCCCGCCTTGAGGGCATTCACGAGCGCGCCGGGCTCGATCAGCGGGGCGCGGCTCGTATTGACGATCAAGGCAGTCGGCTTCATTCGCGCCAGGTCGCGCGCGGTCACGATGCCGCGCGTGGCCTCGATCAGGCGCATGTGCAGCGAGATGACGTCGCACTCCGCGAAGAACGCCTCTTTGCTCTCCGCGACCGCGTGACCGTCCTCGCGCGCACGCAGCCGCGACGCTTCGCGCGCCCAGACGAGCACTTTCATGCCGAAAGCCTTTCCGTATCCCGCCACGACGGCGCCGATCCTGCCGTAGCCGAAGATCCCCAGCGTCTTTCCGCGCATTGTGCTGCCGACGCCGGCCTGCCACTTTCCGGCCTTGAGGGAAGCCATTTGCTTGGGGATCTCGCGCATGGCAGAAATGATGAGCCCCCATGTCAGTTCAGCGGTTGCATAAGACGGCATGCCGAAATGCTGGTTCGATGACAAGACGATGCCGAGACGCGTACAGGCATCGACGTCAATGTGCGGGTAGATGCTGCGCTGGCTGATGAGTTTGAGCCTGGGCAGGCGCTCGAGCAGGGGTGCGCGGATCTTGGTGCGCTCGCGGATCAGCACCAGCGCTTCGGCGTCCTTCAGGCGTCCGGCCAGCGCATCGACCTCCTGGACGTGATCGTTCCAGATCTCGACCTCGTGCCCGGCCAGCTTGCTAAAGGCTTTCAGCGTGCGCAGCGTGTCGTGATAATCGTCGAGGATGGAGATTTTCATGATTTTTTCGAGTAAATGATGTCTGAGCCGATCCGGTAATCCTATGAAGGGGTCGTGGATGCGCCAGAAGTATTTTCTCCAGACCCTTGCCAACGACGCCCGTAACCCTCATATTAGCAACGTCGAATTCGATTTGGGTCAGTCCGCGGCATCCCCTCGGGGCCGCTTGTGGTTTCTCCCACGGATAATTTGATGCCTCGCACACATTCGTGCGCGGCGACGCCATCTATGGAGGGATTCCATGCCTACCGGTACCGTAAAGTTCTTCAACAGCACCAAGGGGTTCGGCTTCATTCAGCCCGACGACAAATCCAAGGACGTGTTCGTGCACGTTTCGGCGGTCGAACGCGCCGGACTCGGAAGCTTGAGCGAGCACCAGAAGATCTCGTATGAGCTCGAGCAAGGGCAGAACGGCAAGACGTCCGCAGTCGATTTGAAAGCCGTCTGATTCCCCGTCGCGGAAGGCGGTGTTTTCCGCCTACGCATTCACCCCGGGTTTCCCGCAGTCGCGGGCTCCGATTGCAGGAAGATCCTGAGCCGGAAGGAGTATTGGCGTGGCAAAAGAGGCATTGATCGAAATGGAAGGCACCGTCAGCGAGGTGCTCCCCGATACGCGCTATCGCGTAACGCTGGAGAACGGACACATGGTGATCGCCTACGTGGCAGGCAAGATGAGAAAGCACCGGATCACCATTCTCGCTGGGGACAGGGTGAGCCTCGAGCTGACGCCCTACGATCTGACGAAAGGGCGCATCAATTTCCGGCACAAGGACGAGAACCCGGCGGCACGGTTGCCCGTACGCCGGCCACAGTACCGGCGGCGCTAGGCGGCGCGTCGCTTTCCTGGACAATTTGCAAAGGGGGTCTGACCCCATTTGTCCCTGATCGTTGCGTTCTGCGGTTCGTTCTCGGGCAAGGAGAAAAAAATGAAAGTTCGAAAATTTATTTTTCCGGCCGCGGCACTCGCAGCGCTGCTCGCGGTTTCGCCGTTGTCTCTTGCCGCCGAACCCTCGGGCAGCAAAACCACGGCAAAGGACGTGTCCAGGAAAGCCGACGAGACCGGCCGGGCGATCAAGGATTACACGGTGGCGCAGCGCGACGAGGCCCTCAAGCAGGCCAAAGCCGCGCTCGATGATCTGGACACGCGCATCCGCCGCATGGAAGGGAAAGTGGACAGCGAGTGGGAAGGGATGGACCAGGGCGCCCGCAAGAAAGCCCGGGCGACCTTGGACGCGCTGCGCAGAGAGCGCAACGAGGCTGCAGAATGGTACGGCGGACTCAAGCACAGCTCCGCGGAATCATGGGAGCAGGTCAAGGCCGGCTTCGTGAAAAGCTACGAGGTGCTGAGGCAATCCTTCGCCAAGGCAAGGAAGGAACTCTAGCCCGCCTCGGGATACCGAGCCGGTGATTGCGCCGAGAAATATCCGGCCCCTACTCCTCGGAGATCATTCGCAGTGTGGGGGGAGCGGAAGGGAAAGAAGAAAGCTCTCCCCACTGTGCCGAGGGTCCGCTTGAAAGCGCACGGTCGGAAAGCGGCCGATGGAAGAACCCGGCTCGGAAGGCCTCCGAATAGTCATCGATTCCGACCATGGCAATTATCGGCGGCTCCCTGCGCTGTTTGCGGAATGTTTCGCCATCGGCATAGCCTTTGGCAATGGTGAGCGGCCAGCCGTATTGATCGGCCAGCATCTGCGACTTTTCCTTGAACGCGACGACCGACATGACGCCTCCGTGTGTAGAAACACTTCCATAGGTGCTTTGTCGGCATGGTCAACTACCGGTGTTTACGGCCGTCGGTGTTCTGCGTAGTCCTTTCAGCGTATGCGCTACGTCGCGTAGTTCGGGAACGGTGTGTAAGATTTGCGTCTGAGTCGTGCCGGTTATACGAAGCCCGAGATCGCGACGGTAGTTGAG
>VBCJ01000421.1 GCA_005884335.1 Betaproteobacteria bacterium
GGAATCGGCCGGGGCGCGCCGCGGCGCGCAGATGGGCGTGCTGCGTTGCGACCATCCCGACGTCGAGGAATTCATCCACGCCAAGGACCGGGGCGACCTCGCCAACTTCAACATCTCGGTCGGCGTGACCGACGCTTTCATGCGGGCGGTCGAGGACGACGCCAAAATCGAGCTGGTGCACAAGGCCCGGCCGCATCCGGATGCAATCGGGGCCGGCGCTTATCGGAGAGAAGACGGCTTGTGGGTATACGCCAAGCCACGCGCTCGCGAGCTGTGGGACCAGATCATGCGCTCGACCTACGATCACGCCGAGCCGGGGATCCTGTTCATCGACCGCATGAATCAGGACAACAACCTCAACTACTGCGAGGCGATCGAGGCCACGAACCCGTGCGCGGAGCAGCCGCTCCCCGCCTACGGCTGCTGCTGCCTCGGCTCGATCAACCTCACCCGCTTCGTGAACCACGCGTTTTCAGAGAGGGCCGCGTTCGACTACGAGCGCTTCGGCAAGGTGGTCGAAGTCTCGGTGCGCATGTTGGACAACGTGCTCGACGTCACCGCCTGGCCGCTCAAGGCGCAGCACGAGGAGGCCATGGCGAAGCGCCGCGTCGGCCTGGGCTTCACGGGCCTCGGCGACACGCTCGTCATGCTGCGCCAGCGCTACGACACGGAGGCCGCGCTCGAAACGGCGGCGAGGATCTCGGAGTTCATGCGCGACTGCGCCTACCGCGCCTCCTCCGATCTGGCCAGGGAGCGCGGCGCGTTCCCGCTTTTCAACGCAGACATGTACCTCTCTGGCTCGGGCTTCGCCGCGCGCCTGCCGCAAGAGCTGAAGGCGCTCATCCGCAGGCAGGGCATGCGCAACTCGCACCTCCTCTCGATCGCGCCCACCGGCACCATCAGCCTCGCTTTTGCCGACAACGCCTCGAACGGCATCGAGCCGCCCTTCTCCTGGACCTATACTCGCAAGAAGCGCATGGCCGACGGGATCCTGAAGGAGTTTCCCGTCGAGGACTACGCCTGGCGTCTCTATAAACATGCAGGCGGCAACATGGAGAAGCTGCCGCCCTGGTTCGTCACCGCGCTCGAGCTCTCCGCCGCGGCGCACGAGCAAATGGTGGCTGCGGTCGCGCCCTACATAGACACCAGCATCTCCAAGACCGTCAACGTTCCGGAGAACTATCCCTATACCGATTTTCAGAACCTGTATTTCGAGGCGTGGAAGTCAGGGCTCAAGGGCCTCGCGACCTACCGGCCGAACAACGTACTCGGTTCGGTGCTCTCGGTCGATCCGGCGTCTTCGCCGCAGGACTTCGTCAGCAACGACCGCAACCGCCGCATCGAGATCAAGGCCGTGCCCGAGCCGGTGCTCGCCTCCTTGCGCTGGCCGGGCCGGCCGAACCTCGCCGGCGGCAACCCGGCGTGGACCTACATGATCGAGCACCCGCACAGGCAGTTCGCGCTCTTCGTCGGGCACGTGGAGAACGAGACCCGCGCGCATCCGTTCGAGGCGTGGGTGAACGGGGCCGAGCAGCCGCGCGGCCTCGGGGCGGTGGCAAAGACGCTCTCGATGGACATGCGCGCGAACGACCCGGCGTGGCTGCGCGTGAAGCTCGAGACGCTCGCCAAGACCTCGGGCGACGACGCCTTCGACATGCCCTTCCCGCCGCACGGCGAGAAGAGGCGCATGCCGAGCCTGTGCTCGGCAGTCGCGCAGCTGGTGCGCTGGCAGTGCGAGCAGCTGAGCGCGCTGCCCGAGGAAAAGCACGGCCCGGTGCTCGACGCGATGTTCAGCCTGAAGGAGCCGAAGACCGGCTCAGACGGCACGATGTCGTGGACGGTGGACGTGCTCAATCCCGCCGGGCGCGACGACTTCGTGCTGGGTCTCAAGGAGATCACGCTCCCTACCAACGACGGCTCCGCCGTGGGCGTCACGCGCCCCTACTCGATGTGGCTCTCGGGCGAATACCCGCGCTCGCTCGACGGCCTGTGCAAGATCCTGTCGCTCGACATGCGCGTCGTCGATCCGGCGTGGATCGGGATGAAACTGAGGAAGCTTCTCAACTTTCCCGAACCGCTCGGCGACTTCATGGCGTTCACGCCGGGCTCACGTAAGCAACAGAACTGGCCTTCCACCGTGAGCTACGTCGCGCGCCTCATCATCCACCGCTACGCCATGCTCGGCATCTTGGACGAAGAAGGCTACCCAGTGCAGGTGATGGGCGTGCTCGAGCCACCCGCGCCAGGAACCGCGCCGAAGATGAAGGGCATGCGCTGCCCCGAATGCAGCAATTACGCGGTGATCAGGAGGGACGGCTGCGATTTCTGCAGCGCGTGCGGGTGGGTGGGGGTGTGCGGGTAGCGCGGAAGCGTCGATCCATTTCCGCGATGCCCGCGTCCAAGGTTCTGACATCTCTCGAAAACTCTGCGGGCGACCACTGTGTCGACATTTTCGTGCGCGAGGACGGCACATTCGGTTTCGAGGAATATCGCAGGGATCATAGCGGTTCTCAAGGCTTCGCAAAGCCCCGACGGATCGGCATAAGATAGTCGCGGTTCCACTCCAGAGGAGGATTTCCCATGACTAATCCCGAACAGGCAGCCGTTGCGGCCTTGCTTCTGCGCCTCGCGCTGGGCGTGATGTTTCTTGCCCACGCCTGGGTGAAGATCAAGGTATTCACGCCGGCGGGCACCGCGCAATATTTCAAGTCGCTCGGCCTGCCCGGCGAGCTTGCGTACCTGACGATGGCCGCGGAAATCGTCGGCGGCATCTTGCTCATCCTTGGCATCGAAACTCGCTGGGTAGCGTTGGCCCTGGTGCCGCTCATGCTCGGCACGATCGTGATGGTTCACGGCAAGGCCGGCTGGCTCTTCACCAACAAGGACGGCGGCTGGGAATATCCCGCTTTCTGGATCGTCGGCCTGCTCGCGCTGTCCCTGCTCGGAGACGGAGCGGCCGCGCTCGGGCCGAAGCTCGGTCTCTCGTGAATCCTCAATGAAGCTCACTCAGCGCGAAGTCCAGGCTCAGGCCGAAAAAGCGGCATAGCGCATACGCTGAAAGGACTACGCAGAACACCGACGGCCGTAAACACCGGTAGCTGACCATGCCGACAAGCACCTGTAGAGGTGTTTCCACACCGGAGGCGTCATGTCGGTCGTCGTCGCGTTCAAGGAAAAGTCGCGGGTCCTGGCCGAACTATGGCTGCTTGTCGCAACGGCTTTATTCTTCTCGTCAACGGTTTCAGCCCCCGCGCTCGCTCAGACGGTACCGTTCAATGCCCGGCTAGATTTTGCCGTCGAAGCTCATCCTACTT
>VBCJ01000315.1 GCA_005884335.1 Betaproteobacteria bacterium
AACGTCGCGGTGCGCACGCTACAGCAGCTCGGGCTTGCCGATTCCTTCGGAGTTTCGAAGATCCCGATCTACGTCCTCAACGTCACTTACCCGCTCATTCCGGAGGAAGTCGGCGCGTTCTGCTCAGGCAAAGTTGCGGTGCTGATGGTCGAGGAAGGCCAGCCGGCTTACCTCGAGGACGCCTTGCACGCGGTCCTGCGCCGCGCCGACCTGCAGACGAAGGTGCACGGCAAGGATTTCCTGCCGACGGCGGGCGAGTACACCGGCGAGGCCGTGCTCACGGGCGTCGCGAAATGGCTCGAGACCCTGGCACCCTACATCGAAAAAGCGGGCGTCGATTCCGGCAGCATCCATCGCGTGCTGGACGCGCTCAGCGCAACGAAGCAGCGCGCCGCCGAGCTGCTCGGAGGGGCCGTGCCCGCGCGCCCGCCCGGGTTCTGCATCGGCTGCCCGGAGCGGCCGGTGTTCTCCGCGATGAAGCTGATCGAGCGCGAGTCGGGCGCGTTTCACATCTCCGCCGACATCGGCTGCCATACCTTTTCCACCCTGCCTCCGTTCAACATCGGCAACACCGTGCTCGGCTACGGCCTGGGGCTCGCGTCGAACTCCGGCATCGCACCGATGTTCTCCGGGCGCACCGTCACCATCATGGGCGACGGCGGTTTCTGGCACAACGGTCTCACCTCGGGCATCGCCAATGCCGTGTTCAACAAGAGCGACGGCATCCTCGTCATCATGAAAAACGGCTACACCTCCGCGACCGGCACGCAGAACATCCCCTCCTCCCTGCACCAGACCGAATGGAAATCGGGCGACATGAGCATCGAGCGTGCGCTGAAGGGAATCGGCGTCGAGTGGATCAAGCCGGTGTACACCTACCGCGTCAGCGAGATGGCGAAGACGCTGCGCGAAGCAATGAGTTCGGCCTACAAGGGGCTGAAAGTCATCATCGCCGATGCCGAGTGCCAGCTCGAGCGCCAGCGGCGTATCCGCCCGCAGATCGCGGCGGCCCTCAAGGCGGGCAAGCGCGTGGTGCGCACGCGCTTCGGCGTGGACGAGGACGTGTGCTCGGGGGACCATTCCTGCATCCGCCTCTCCGGCTGCCCTTCGCTCACCATCAAGGCGGCTAGCGATCCGCTCAAAGTCGATCCGGTCGCGCACGTCAACAACGACTGCGTCGGCTGCGGGCTGTGCGGCGAGGTCGCCCACGCGGCGATTCTGTGCCCCTCGTTCTTCCGCGCCGAGATCGTACAAAACCCGAACGTCTTGGACCGATTCGCCGCGCGGCTGCGCAACACCGTCATCGGCTGGCTCCAGCCCGCCGAACCAGGAAGGTCATGACGCTCCCCGAACGTCCCATCACCATCCTGATCGCCGCTCTCGGCGGTGAAGGCGGCGGGGTGCTCGCCGACTGGATCATTGCAGCGGCGACCGCGCGCGACTATCCGGTGCAGAGCACCTCGATTCCCGGCGTGGCGCAGCGCACCGGCGCCACCACCTATTACGTCGAGATCTACCCGGCGAAGATCTCAGAGCTCGGCGACAGACGACCGGTGATGACGCTCACGCCCGCGCCCTGCTACGTGGACGTCATGGTCGCTTCCGAATTGATCGAGGCCGGACGCGCGTTGCAAAACGGCTTCGTGACGCGCGACCGGACCACGCTGATCGCCTCGACGCACCGCATCTACACCGTCGCCGAGAAGATGCAGATGGGCGACGGGCGATTCGACAGCGAAGTCGTGCTCAAGGCAGCGCGGACGCTCGCGAAGCGCGCGATCCTGTTCGACATGCAGGCGCAGGCGAATGCAGCGGGCACCGTGATCAGCGCGGTGATGTTCGGGGCGCTGGCCGGCTCCGGGACGCTGCCGCTCTCGCGCGGCGATTGCGAGGCGGCGATCCGCTCGGGCGGCAAGGGCGCCGAGGCGAGCCTGAGAGGTTTTGCAGCGGGCTTCGATACCGCGGCCGGATCGGCGTCGGGTGAGACCGTGACACCTGAAGGAAAGAAGCGCCTGAGCGGCTCGGAACGCGTCAGGCAGAGCTTCCCAGAGGAAACTCGCGCGATGCTCGAAGAGGGCGCGGCGCGCTGCGCTGGCTTTCAGGATCGCGGCTACGCGAGGCTCTACCTGGACCGCCTCGAGCCGATCGTGAATCTCGACCGCGCTGCAGACGAATACAAGCTCACCAACGAAACCGGGCGTTTTCTCGCCCTGTGGATGTGCTACGAAGACGTGATTCGCGTCGCCGACCTGAAGACGCGCGGAAGCCGCTTCGAGCGCGTGCGCGAGGAGGTGCAGGCGAAGCCGCACGAGCCGGTGCACATCATCGAGTTCCTGAAGCCCGGTGTGGACGAGTTCACCGCGTTGCTCCCGCGCTTTCTCGCACGGCCGTTGAAAGCCTTGGCCGAGGCGAGCGGTCTCGCCGACAAGCTCAACGTCGGCATGCGCGTCAAGACGACCAGCGTGAGCGGATTTCTCTTGCTGCGGTTCCTCGCCTGGCTGCGGCCGCTGCGGCCTCTCACCTCGCGCTGGCGCGACGAGCAGGTACTGATCGGCCGCTGGCTAGTCGCGATTGCCGCGGCGGCGAAGCGAGACGCAAGGCTCGCCTTGGAAATTGCGCTGTGCGGCCGGCTGATCAAGGGCTACGGCGACACGCACAAGCGCGGCAAGGGCAACTTCCTGAGGATCCTCGACACGCTCGTCGAGGGCGACGCGGTGCCGGACGACCGCGCCCGGATCGAAGCGATCCGCAAGGCGCGCGAGGCGGCGCTTGCCGACCCGGAAGGGCGCAAGCTCGAGCTGTCGCTGGAGACGCACGGCATCGCGCCGCTGCCGCCCAGGCCGAAGCCGGTGAAGTTCATGCGCCGGCCTCAACCGGAAAATCGCAGAGTCGCCTGAGCGTCTCGAACGGATTCCCCGTACCCGGTCACGGTTGCCGCTACGTTTCCCGGATCCTCCGGCGGCCGGTTGCCGCGCCAGGCGACGTGCAGGTCGGGCCGGAGGAGCAGGAGGTCGTGGCCGTACACCTGGCGAGGCGCGTCGTCCGGCATGTCGAGCACGGCGAGCGGCGCGCCACAGGCCCGCAGCGCTTTTTCCAGCGCTGACGTGTCGGCGTTCGTGCTGCCGAGGCGCAGCAGCGTGTAGCCCTCGTACGGAATGTGGTCCTGCATCGGCGTGCCGTCGGCGAGCCACGCGTGCGGCAGGCGCGCGCCCGGCCACGTGCTCGGTTCATAGACGCGAAAGCGGTGCTCGGGCCCGCCGGGAATGACGCACACGATCGGGGAATCGACGTAGCGGTAGCCGAGCTCGGCGCCGATCATCTCGTTCGACTTGGGCTGCTCGACGCTGGCGACGCGCACGAGGTTCTCACGCGTGGAGGCGCCCTCGGGCGTGTTCTCGCGAATGTTCGGCCGGTACTGCGCGTGCCACTTGCGCCGCCCGAGCGAAGCGTAGCGCGAGGCGCCGACGTTGCGCTCGCCGACCTGCCGCCGCTCGGATTCGTACGAGTCGAGCAGCGCGGGCCCGCCCCATCCCTGCAGGGTCGCCGCGAGCTTCCAGGAAAGATCGATCGCGTCGCCGACGCCGGAGTTCATGCCGAGACCGCCGGTAGGGATGACCAGGTGGACGGCGTCGCCGGCGAGGAACACGCGGCCATCCCGATAACGGTCCGCGAGCAGCAGGTTCTGCCGCCACGGGGCGCAGGTGAGCATCTCGTACTTCACCGGAATGGCGACGGTGCGCTCGAACAACGCCTTCATATCGTCGTCCTTCTCGACCACGGCGTGCAGGGTGAAGTGCTTCGTCGAGTCCTGCATGATGAGAAAGGTGCTGTTGCCGTCGGCCACGTGATAGTGGCGCCCCTTGCCGGGACCGTTGCCGATGGGGATGCGCCCGAACAGCTCGTCGCAGCGATACAGCGCCTGGCGCAACTCGAGCAGGTTGTACTCGCCGCGCAGCTTGATGCCGAGCTGCTTGCGCACGGTGCTCCCGCCGCCGTCGCAGCCCACCATATACGACGCGCCGATCGCGCCGCCCGTGCCATTCGCGTGCTTCACGCGCGCGGTGACTCCGGACTCGTCCTGGGTAAATGACTCGAGCCGCCAACCGTAGCGTACCGTCACCGAAGGCAGCCCCTCGGCGATCGACTTCAGCAGCGGCTCCAGCGTGTACTGCGAGATGAGCTGGTACGGTTCCAGGGGCATGCTCCCGTCGCTGCAGGCGCGGATCTCGGCGCGCGCCCTCTTCACCGAAGGGTAGGGCAGGTGCAGGAGTGGGGGCTCGGCCAGCGACAGGATGATGAACACGTCCATCGGAACGTCGTCGCGCAGGCCGGCGGCGCGGACCTTGTCGACGATTCCCATGCGCCGGAAGATTTCCATGGTGCGCGCATTGCATCGCTCCATCTTCGGCAGGAATTGCGGCGCTTCCTTCTGCTCGATCAACGTGCAGCGCACGCCGCGCCTGCCGAGATCGATGGCGAGCGTAAGACCGACCGGACCGCCGCCGACGATGAGCGCCTGCGTGTGCATCGCGCGTATTCTGCCTTATCCATCTGTGCTTATCTCGGGTAGAGCGAGGAAGACTGGACCGGCGGTCCTCAGGCGGCGCCGACGCGAAAGCTCCCGTCCCCGGTCAGCTCGAAGCGCCCTTCCCGAACCGCCCGCAGCCAGCGCGCGGTGCGGATCAGGCCGCCAAAGCAGAAGAAATGGACGCCTGCGATCGGCGAAGCACTTCGGCGTGCGATGTCCCTCACCACTTCTTCCGGGCCGGCCTCGACCAGAAGGCGCGTAATCACCCGTGGCCGCGCCTTGAGGGCGCGGACCGAATTCCCGATCCCGCAAAGCGCCGCAAATCGCAGCAGCCGCGGCAAGCTCGCCGGACCCGAGAGGCCCACGCGAACCGGCAGCCCGTGTCCCTTCATTTTCGCCGCCCACACGAGCACCGGCTCGGATTCGAAGCAGAACTGCGTCACCACCTGCAGATCGAGACCCGCCCGCCGCGCGAGGCTTTTCTTTGCGGCCAACGCCGTTTCGAGCGCGGTTGCCGCTATTTTGGGATGACCTTCGGGGTAACCCGCTACCCCGATACGCACGACCCCGTGACGCTGGAACAAACCGGTTTCGAGCAGAGTGCGGCTCGAGTCGAACGGCCCGCTTGGCCGGTCGCTGTCGCCGCCGATCACAAGGGCGCTGTCCACCCCTGCCTCGCCGACTGCGCGCGCAAGGTATTCATCGAGCGCGTCGCGGCTGGCGATCCGGCGCGCCGCAACGTGGGGAACCGGGTAAAAGCCGGCTCGCCTCAAGCGCGTGGCCAGCGCCACGGTTCCGTGGTAGGTCTGTCCCGGCGGCATGCTGATGTAAACCGCCGTTCCCGGTTCCAACACGCCGGCGCAAGCGTCGATCTCGGCAGGATCACGCGTTGACAATTCGAGCGAAGCCCCCGCCAGCAGAACTTGAATGTTTCGGTGCTCGTCCTCCGGCGACGGGCGCACGAATCGGGTGCCGAAATGAGGTTCCATGGTGAAGCCCGCCTGCATGCGCGTCAGTCGCGTTTGCGCGAGATCACGTAAGACTCGTCGAGGAACCACAACCCCCTGTGGCGGCGCAGCACTTCCTGCGTGGCTTCGAGGTAGCCCCGGTCCCCCATGACCTCGCCCAGGCGCTGATCCTCGATCTGCGCCACGTAGACGGCGGCGTTCCACGCGGCGAGCAGGGTCGAGGTGCCGATCGCGTCGCTGATTTCCTCCGGCAGCGTGTGCATCTCGTAGCGGAATATCGAGCGGTTGTCGGCGTAGGCGTTGAAGTTGAGGTCGCGGCCGTCTGCCCCGAGCGCGGCGCGGGTGGCCTTCAGGAGCGAGTGGCGATCGGTCTGGAACGGATTTTCGCCCGGCCAGATGCGCTGCACGATCTCGAGCCCCGGGTCGCGGCCGTGAGAGTGGATCGCGATCATTCGCCCGCCCGGCGCAAGACTCCGCGCGAGCGGTGCCACGACCTTGGACGCCTTGAACTCGGCCGAAGCGCGGGCACGGTACGGTTGCGACGCGATCACCAGGTCGTAGTCGGCGCGGGCGACGCCGCGGCGCGGTAACACCTGGTCGAGCAGGAATTTGTGATCTTCCCGGTAAAACACCAGCACCACCGGCTTCGCATAGGCGGGATTGCCGCTCGTCTTGCTCACCGACGCGCGCCACTGCTCGTTCAGGAACGGCTGCAGGTCGGTGATCTGCCGTTCGAACTCGCTCGAGGTCGACCCGGTGAGCGCGACCTCTTTCCAGACGAGACTCGTGGCGGAGGTGACCGATTTCGGCGTGAGCCACGGCGCCTCCGAGTAGTAAAGATTGGTCATGACGAGGACCGTCGCCGGATGCTCGAAGAAGCGGTCCGGCATGCGATCGAGCGCGAGCCGCACGTCCTCCAGGCTGATTTCCTTGCCCACGATGTAGAAGGGCATCGTCGGATAGCGCTGGTGCATGGCGCGCAGGACGCGGGCGAGCACGGTGCCGTCGCCGACACCGGCATCGAACACCCTTACCGCGGGAGGCCGTGGATGAATATTGGCGAGTTCCATGCCGACGCGTTGCGCGACCACCCACTTCTCGCTGCAAGTGCTGACGAACAGCAGGTACTTCTGACGGTTGTCGTAGAAACGGAAGTTGGTCTTCGACTCGTCCTTCGCCCCGGAGGGCATGGCGACCCTGGGTGGGTCCGGCACAACGCCCCCGGTGTCGGTCAGGCTCCCGGCCGAGGACCGCAGCCGCACCAAACCACGGGTCTCGATCGATCGATGCTCCGACATGAACGTGCGCACGCGCTCGACGGTTTCCATGGTCACGCGTCCGCCGATCCGCAGCCGGCTCACGAGCTTCCCGTCGTTTACGGCGCGCCGTCCGAAGGTCGACTCGGCCATACCGACGCGCCTGCAGTAATCCGCGATTTCGCTCAACAGCTGCTCAGCCGTCATGTCATCTCCTCCTGTTGGCCCTCCTTAGGAGCGACTGTCGCTTCGCGCTATTACAAGATGTCCCGGCAGCGAGGGTCAACCACAATTTTGCCCATTGCGAAAGTGGGACGAATGGTGGGATATATCCCAATCATAAGTGTGAGCGCGCGCTCACACTTAAAAACATTTATGTTAATCAATATATTATGTGAAATCTACCTAGGGCGTCATAGATGACACCAGGTGCATCCTCTTTAGAAAATCAGCCCGAGCTCCCTGCGTCAGCACCCCCGCTTTGGAGCCTGGCCGCAAAGAGTGGGCAGGACACCCACATCAGAGATCGTCCGGCCCACGAAGTTGCCGTGGCCGCCCCCTTTGGCGGAGAATCGCTTCTCGGTCTCGGCCCCCCCGGAGAAGCCAGATGTCCGCCGTGCTGCAATCCAGCGTCGCCGCCGCCCGCAGGGCGTTCTACGACAAAATCGACAAAGCCAACGTCACGCCTTTGTGGGAGGTGCTGCACAGCATCATCACTGCCACGCCCAGCACGCCGTGCAAGCCTCATCTTTGGAAATGGGATCAGATGTGGCCCTGGATCCAGGAGGCAGGCCGGCTGATCAGCGCGAAGGAGGCCGAGAGACGCGTTTTGGTGCTGGAAAACCCCGGGCTGCGGGGCCGCTCGAGCATTACGCACAGCCTTTACGCCGGGCTGCAGCTGATCCTGCCCGGAGAAATAGCGCCCTTGCATCGCCACTCGCAGTCCGCGCTGCGATTCATCTTGCTCGGCACGGGTGCCTACACCGCAGTGGACGGTGAAAAAGTGACGATGAGCGTGGGAGACTTCGTCATTACGCCGTCGTGGACTTTCCACGACCACGGCAACCCGTCGGAAGAACCGATGGTATGGATGGACGGCCTCGACGTCCCGCTCGTCGAATTGCTCGATGCCCAGTTCATGGAAAAGGGCTCGCAGGAGCTCCAGCACACCCACCAGACCGAGGGTGACAACCTCGCGCAATTCGGCAATACCATGAAACCCGTGGAGTACAGGGCGAAGAGCCGCACCTCGCCGCTTTTCTGGTACCCGTACCAGCGTACCCGCGAAGCGCTCGAGACGCTGAGGCAGGCTCACGACGCGCACCCCTGCTGGGGCCACAAGCTGCAGTATACGAACCCCGTGACGGGCGACTGGGCGATGCCGACCATCGGTACCTTCATGCAACTCCTCCCGAAGGGATTCAAGGGGAAGGATTATCGCTCGACCGACTCCACGGTATATTCAGTCGTCGAAGGCAAGGGCTGCTGTCGTTTGGGAGGCGAGACGCTGGCCTTTGGACCCAGGGACGTATTCGTCTGCCCGTCGTGGCTGCCATACCGGCTCGAAGCCGACGAGCAGGCCGTACTGTTCAGCTTTTCGGACCGCCCGGTGCAACAGGCACTCGATCTTTGGCGCGAGGCGTTCTAATCCGCCCGACGTAGCGAGACCCACGCTGTTCCATGCCCGTAGGGCGGCGTCTTCGCGCGCTCGAACCACGGCGAGCCTCTCTCCGGAACAATACGATGAACGCGGACAAAACAAATTACGACCTTCTTTACAATCCGCGGCTCGTGGTCAAGAACTATCAAGAAATCTTCGATCGCTGGGGAGAACACTCGGAACGGGCTCGCGCCACCCTCGACTGCTATTTGGACGTGCCTTACGGCTCGAGCGAAGCGGAAAAAATGGACATCTTCCGCGCGCAAGGAAAAAGCCGGGGGCTCTTGATGTACATCCACGGCGGATACTGGCGTTCGCTCGACAAGAAACGTTTCTCGTTTGTCGCACCGCCGCTCGCCAAGGCCGGATTCACGGTCGCGGTACCCGACTACGGTCTTTGCCCCGCGGTGCAAGTCGCTGACATCGTGATGCAGATGGTTCAGGCCTGCGCGTGGCTGTACCGTAACGGGGAGAATTTCGCCGCGCCCGCGAACCGACTCACCCTGTGCGGGCATTCCGCAGGGGGGCATCTCGCCGCCATGATGCTCTCGTGTCGCTGGCCGGACTATTCGCCGGACTTGCCGAAGAAGGTCGTCAGCGCCGCGATGTCTATCAGCGGCTTGTACGACCTGACGGAGATCGTCAAGACACCTTCGGTGAATTGCGACGTGCGCCTCGACGAAAGATCCGCGTTGAAAGTAAGTCCGGCGTTTCTCCCGCCTGCCACCGACGCACCCCTCTACACCGCGGTAGGCGGGGAGGAAAACGAGGGGTTCCACATCCAGAACAGGCTCATCGGGGAAAAATGGGGCAAGGTGCGCGAAACGGATATACCTTGCCACGGCTAGAGTCCACGCATGGAACCCAAGCAGCTGCTCACGCAGAGCTTTCAGGCCGCAGTCGCGGCCGCCGACCCGCTCAAGATCCTCCCGGCTCACCTCCCCCGTCCGCCGTCCGGCGAAACGCTCGTGGTCGGCGCGGGCAAGGCCGCCGCTTCGATGGCGCTTGCGGTCGAGCGGCATTGGCCCCGGGACGCGGCGCTGGAGGGCCTGGTCATCACCCGCTATCGGCACGGGCTGCCGACGCGCCGCGTCAAGGTGATCGAAGCCGGACACCCTGTTCCGGACGAGACGGGCGAGTCCGCAGCGAAAGAAATTCTGCAGCGGGTCAGAAGCCTTTCGCCGAGCGACCTGCTGCTCGCCCTCATATCCGGCGGAGGCTCGGCGCTGCTCAGCCTTCCCGTCGAGGCCATCGGCATGGAAGCGCTGAAAGCGACGACGAGGGAACTGCTTCGCAGCGGTGCGCCGATTCAGGACATGAACACCGTGCGAAAGCACCTTTCCTCGATTCAAGGGGGCCGGCTCGCCGCGGCGTGCAAGGCACCCGTGCTCGCACTGATCATTTCCGATGTTACGGGCGACGATCCCACGCACATCGCCTCCGGTCCGTGTGCACCCGACCCGACGACGTACCGCGACGCCCTCGAGGTTCTTCACCGTCACGGCGTCAACGCGCCTCCGGCGGTCAGACAACACCTCGAGCGGGGCGCAGGCGGCGAGGTTTCTGAAACACCCAAACCGGGGGACAAGATTTTTGCGCGCGTCGAAAACCGCGTCATCGCCACGGCACGGCAGTCGCTGCGCGCGGCGCAGGAATTTTGCCATGCGCACCGGATTCATACCATGAACCTCGGCGACAGCGTGACGGGCGAGGCATCGGAGGTCGCGAAAGTGTACGCAGCGCTTGCACGCCAAATCGCGCAATATGCCGACCCGATGAAGCCACCGGTCGCGCTGATTTCCGGGGGCGAATGCACGGTCACCGTGCGCGGCAACGGGCGCGGCGGACGCTGCACCGAATTCCTGCTGTCCCTCGGAATAGAACTCGCTGGCCTCCCGAACGTCTGCGCAATCGCCTGCGACACGGACGGCATCGACGGGTCGGAAGACAATGCGGGTGCGGTACTCCTGCCCGAGTCCCTTGTGCGCGGCGCTCGTCTCGGGCTCGATGCCGGGAAACTGCTCGCCGACAATGACGCGTACGGGTTTTTCTCGCGGCTCGAAGACCTTGTCGTAACCGGGCCGACTCGGACCAACGTCAACGACTACCGGGCGATCCTGATCCGCTGAGCCGGCGTGCGCTTTGGGTGGACGCCGCGGGCCTATCCGATATCGAGATCCGTCTGTACGCCCCCGGGATAGGTGAGCAGGCCGGCCGCGATCACCGCCCCCTTGGTCAAGACGTGCGGCTCGCTGCGCCGCATGTCAATCAAATGTTCGACTTCGATCTCGCGCGACGCCAGCCAGTCCGAGATGAGCCGGCGATGGCATCTTGAGGGATGCTGCTCGGCGCACATCATGGCGAGCCTTGTCTCACGTGCCCTCTCGACGAGCCGGCCGGCCCCGGCGGCGAACTCCTCAGACTCCATGTAATCCGCATAGCCGCGAAACGATTCGTTCCGCAGTCCCGCGTTCCGCGAATT
>VBCJ01000316.1 GCA_005884335.1 Betaproteobacteria bacterium
TCGCGATGTCGCTCGCGGTGCTCCACAGCCGTGCGCTCTCGGGACTGGACGCGCCCGAAGTCACCGTCGAGGTGCATTTGGCGAACGGCCTGCCCTCTTTCACCATCGTCGGCCTGCCGGACACCGAAGTGAAGGAAAGCCGCGACCGGGTGCGCGCCGCGCTCGTGAACTCACGCTTTGAATTTCCGGCGCGGCGCATCACGGTCAATCTCGCTCCTGCGGAGCTCCCCAAGGAGAGCGGCCGGTTCGATCTGCCCATTGCGCTCGGCATCCTCGCCGCCTCGCACCAGCTCGAAGGCGACGGCTTCTCGAAATACGAGTTCGCCGGGGAGCTCTCGCTGACCGGCGCGCTGCGTCCGGTTCGCGGAGCGC
>VBCJ01000317.1 GCA_005884335.1 Betaproteobacteria bacterium
CGGAACGGGAAAATCGATGCTGGCCGCGCGTTTCGCGGGCTTGCTGCCGCCGATGAGCGGCGAGGAAGCGCTCGAATCTGCCGCGCTCGCGTCGCTCGGCTCAGGCGGCTTTTGCCTCGAAAACTGGAAACGGCGCCCATTCCGCGCTCCGCACCACTCGGCGTCCAGCGTCGCGCTGGTCGGTGGAGGCAGCGACCCGCGCCCCGGCGAAATATCGCTGGCGCACAACGGCGTGCTGTTTCTGGACGAGCTGCCGGAATTCGACCGCAAGGTACTCGAAGCCCTGCGCGAACCGCTCGAATCCGGCCGCGTCGCCATCTCGCGCGCCGCGCGCCAAGCCGAATATCCGGCGCGATTCCAATTGATCGGTGCGATGAACCCCTGTCCTTGCGGGTACCTGGGACACTTCAGCGGCAAATGCCGCTGCACGCCCGATCAGGTGGCGCGCTATCGTCACAAGCTTTCGGGGCCGCTCCTTGATCGCATCGACATCCAAATCGAGGTGCCCGCCGTGCGCGAAGACGAACTCGTCCACGCCGGACGCGGCGACGAGACTGCGCGTGTGCGGGAGCGCGTGGAACAGGCGCACGAGCGGCAACTTGCGCGCCAGGGCAAGAGCAACACCCGGCTGGGGCCGCGCGAAATCGAGCGCTTCTGCACGGCAGAAGAGAGGGCTGGCGCGCTGCTGAGACAGGCCATCGGCAAGCTCCATCTCTCGGCGCGCGCTTACCATCGCGTGCTCAAGCTCTCCCGCACCATCGCCGACCTCGCCGGCGAAACGACGATCGGCGTGACCCACGTTGCCGAAGCGATCCAGTACCGGCGTCTCGAGCGCTCTTTCTAGTTTCCTGCTCAGGGGTGCCCGGCGTTGAGCCCCGGCAGCGACCATTCCTTCACCGGCATCGGTACGGTGATCGGCTTGCCGAGTGCAGGAGCCTCGAGGGCGTACAAGCCTGTGTCGGTTCCGATCCAGATGATTTTTCGATCCCATTCGATGAACACGCTGTCGACGGTGCGGTTGTAGCTGTTCCACTTGTCGAGCTCGCCGCCTTGCGGCGGGATGAAGTAGGCGACGATCCTCGGTTTTTTCGGGTCGCGGATGTCGTAGCACTGCAGGCCGGCGTTGAAATGCGCATAGCAGGTGAAGTTCGGATCGGGCTTGCCTGGGGCCTTGATGTGCGGCGGATTATGCGGGCCGAAACGCCCGCGCTTGTCGCAGAAGGTCTTGTACGGCGCCTCGCGCGGCGGGGTCGGAACCGGTAATCGCGAAATCGCCTTCGGCGCGGCCGGGTCGCGCACGTCCACGATCCACGACGGAACATAAGTCTCGTTGCAATCGGGGCTGAGCGTTTCCGGGTTGGTGATCACGAAGCCGCGGTCCAGACGCGCGACGTCGATCGTGTGAAAAGCGATCACCGTGCCGCGCGTGTACTTGGTGTCGGGCGTGAAGCGGCCGACGAGCCTCGGGTTGCGGATATCCGAGAGGTCGTGGATCAGCATGCCGAACGAACCGTAAGCGCTGTAGCCGAGCTTGCCGCCGTCTTCCACTTTTTTCGGCGCGTACATCGGGCCGTGCAGGCTGGTGAAGGAAACCTTGTCGCCGTATTCGCGCCAGGCTTTGTACTGCGCCTCTTCGCCCGTGCGTTGCCCCGGCACCCACCACATCGCGACCTGCTTCGGGTTCGCGGGATCGGACACGTCCACCACCATGATCCCGTTGCCGTGCCAGCGAATCGGGCTCTCCATGTTGACGAAGCTGTCGTCGGGCGCGGTATCGAGATAGGCGTAGTCGCCGCCATCGTAGTAGTTCCGGTGCGTTCCCGAGCCGGCCTGGACCTTGCGCTTGGGATCGCCGCCGTCGGTGGAGAACTCCGAGAGCAAGATTATGCTGGTGGGGTCGGTCGCATCCCAGACGCGGATCCCGCGCAAGCCCGGCCCCTGCCTGGTTTTTTCGATGAGGCTGGGATCGTCGTACTTGCCGTTCGGCGCGGTCGCCGTCGTGGAAGTGATCGGCGAGGACGCCCCGGTAATCAGTATCCATTTCCCGAGCTTTTTGTTGAACGCGACCTGGAGCTGCGAGCCTCTGAACGCTCCGGGCTTCACGAGCTTCGGCACCCGCGGGTCGCTGACATCGATCACGTCGCCGTTCTGCAGGATGAAGCGGCGCGGGCCGATCGCCATCATCTGCAGCTTGTGGCCGCGCTCCTCGCCGAGCTGGAACACGCCGAGCACGCGCATGTTGTGTGCGTAGCTGTTGCGATCGAGATAGTCGAGGCTTCCCTTGTGAGGGTGCGGATGTTGGTTTGCAAAGGCGCTGCCGGACAGCGCGGCGACCGCGAGCGAGGCGACGCCGACGCGAACGAGGGTGGTGCGCTTGAGTGTGATCATGGAAGTCTTCCTATGAAGCGGACGCTAGCCACGGAAACTCGACAAATCGATGAGTCCATCGAAAGCGTTCCTTGCGAACTGCAGAAACCGCCCTGCGCGCGCCGCATCCCAGCCGCCGTATCGGGCGTTGGATCGGAACTTGCGCTCGATCTCTTCGCGCGTGAGCGGTTCATGCACGCCGCCGCGGATGTGCGGCTGGCGCTCTTCGAACACGCGGCCGTCACTGAGGGTCATCTTGACGTGGCCGGTGTAAGCCTTCGGATACGGATTGCTCGGATCGACGACGTAACGCACTTTGGAGGCGAGCGCGAGGATGCGCGGGTCGCGCACCGTTTTCTCGGTGAACGCATCGAGCCCGGCGCCCCCGGTCACGAAGGCAACCGCGATGTTGAACGGGGTGCTGAACTTCGCGGCATAGTCGTTCGCGGGCCGGTGCTTGGACGAGAGCGGTTCCCAGAGCCGGTGCACGTAGCCTTCCGCGGTTTCGCACAGTACCTCGGCGACGTCCTCGGCTGTGAAACCTTCCCTTGCCAGCCGCAGCGCGCAATCGATATAAGGCTGATTCATGGTGCCGGTCGCGTAGGGTTTGAAGGTAAGACCTTCCATCAGCCATTGCTTGCCGAAATCGCGCGTGAGCGTCTCGAAATCGCCTTCGTGGGTGTGAGCGAAACCGAAGAAAAGCCCGTGCGTGCCTTCGAGCACCGTACGCGGCCCGAGGAATCCTTCGCGCCCGATGCGCGCTGCGTGCAGCCCGACGCGCGCCGCCCATCCCGCGTGCAGTCGTTTGGTCCAGGCCCCTTCGGCGAGATATTCGATGATCCCGCCTGCCATGCTGCCCGCGACGCCGAGCGCGTCGACGGTTTGCCTCCGATCGAGCCCGAGCGCAGCCGATACGCCCAGCGTTGCCGCCATGGCTCCGAGCACGCTCGTGGGATGAAATCCCGCTTTGTGGATGAGTTTCGGCGCGACGAGGCTCAAGCGGCACATCGTTTCCACGCCCGAGGCGATGCCGAGAAACGCGGCCTGTCCATCGCGCTGGAAGCGTTCGCACGCGGCGAGCACGGCCGGGACGATGACCGCCCCGCTGTGCACCGGGCCGCCCTCGAAAGTGTCGTCGAAGTCTTCGCCGTGGGCGGCCGTGCCGCTGATCATCGCCGCGTCCTCGGCGCGAAAGCCGCCCGCATGCCCGATCGCGGTGCAGGGACCGCCGCCGTCGACGCTCGCGACGAGCGCCCGTATGTAATCGCCGTTGCGCGCCGCGACGCACAGCCCGCCGACGTCGACGAGCAGGTCCTCGCAACGCAGCCTGACTTGGGCGGGAATGTTCCCTGGGGAGAGCGATGCGGCCGCGGCTACGAGTCGTTCCGCGACAGACTGGACGCCGGCGGGCGCGTTCATCGCGGGAAGCGCTCAACGCACCGTCTTGACGCCGGCGTCCTTGAGGATTTCGCGCATCCGGTCGGTGAACTCGTCATAGAATTTCGCGAGCTCCGCGGCATTCTGATAGCCGTCCTCGAACTGGTTGTCCTCGATGTACTTCTGCCAGGACGGCGTTCGCGTCAACCTGCGGAAAAAGTCCTGCCAGAACTCGACGTTCTCCTTCGGAATCCCCGGCGGCGCGACCACGCCGCGAACCTGCGGCACGACCGGCACATCGAAGCCGGCCTCCTTGAGCGTCGGGACTTCGGGAAATTTCGCCAGCCGCTTTTCGCTCACCTGCGCGAGCACGCGCAGGTTGCCGGCGCGGATGTGCTCGCCCGCCTCTTCGGGCTCGATCACCATGATATTGACGTGACCTCCGAGCAGCGCGGCGATGCGCTCGCCCCCGCCCGGAAACGAGATGAAGGCCCAGCGCGCGCCCGTGGACTTTTGCAGGAGCTGCCGCACCACATTGTCGCGGCTCGTGTTCGAGCCGCCCGACTGCTTGAGCTGCCCGGGGTTCTTCTTCGCCGCCTCGATGAACTCGGCAAGCGTCCGGTACGGAGCGTCGGCTTTCACCGCGATCACCGCGGGCTCGAGAACCAGGCGCGCGATCGGGGTCAAGTCGCGCAGCGTAACCTTGGCCTCGGCGCTCACGAGCGGGGTTTGCAGCCAGACCCCGGTGAAAAGGCCGAGCGTATTCGGGTCGCCTTTTTTCTCGGCGAGATGGGCGGCGGCCACCGCGGCGTTGCCGCCGGGCTTGTTGATCACCTGCAGGCGCACCGGCAGCAGCTTTTCTTTTTCCACCATGACGGCAATCGCCCGCGCGAGCACGTCGCTGCCGCCGCCGGGGCCGGTGTGCACGACCAAGTCCACGGTGCGCGCCGGCTTGAACCCTTGAGCGAACGAGGGCGGCGCGCACAGCAAGGCAGCGAGCGCGATGAGACTCATGCGTGACGTCATCGATTTCTCCTAAAGTTCCTCTGACGAACTATCCCTGCTCGAGCGCCCGCAGGCGCCATGCGTTGAATTTGCCGAACATCGGAACCAGCAAGACCAGTACCGCCAACGATAGCATCACCGCCGAGATCGGCCTGGACACCAGGATGGAGAGCTTGCCCTCGGACATCATGAGCGACTGGCGCAGCGCCCGTTCCATGCCGGCGCCGAGCGCAAGCCCCAGGATCAAGGGCGCGGCAGGGTAATCGAGCTTGCGCATGAGATACCCCAGCATCCCGAACACCATGAGCAGCAGCAGGTCGAACATGCTCCCCGATACGCTGTATACGCCCACCATCGATACCCCCAGAATGAGCGGATAGAGCACGTACACCGGCATCCTCAGGACCTGCGCGAACAGCGGCACCAGCGGGAGGTTGAGGATGAGCAGCATGACGTTGCCGATGTACATGCTCGCCACCAGACCCCAGAAAAGCGCGGGGTGCTCGGGGATGAAAAGCGGGCCGGGCTTGAATCCCCATAGCACCAGCGCGGCGAGCAGGATGGCGGTCGTGCCCGAGCCCGGGATGCCGAGCGTCAAGAGCGGCACCAGGGCGCCGCCGGTCTCCGAGTTGTTGGCGCCTTCTGGGGCCGCGACGCCTTCTATGACGCCCGTTCCGAATTGCTCCCGGCGCGGTGACACCGCCTTCTCCAGGCCGTAGGAAAGGAAGGACGCGATGGTCGAACCGCCTCCCGGCAGCGCCCCGACGAGGAAACCGATCACCGAGCCGTTCACGAAAGCGAAACGGCAATCCTTCAGGTCCTGCATCGTCGGCAGCAGATTCTTCAGCCCTTTGGGCACGGGCAGGAGCTGGGTTTCCTCGCGCGCTTCCATGTTTGCGAGCACTTCGGCGAGCGCGAACACACCGATCGCGACGACGACGAAGTCGATGCCGGAGAGCAGCTCCATCTGCCCGAAGGCAAAGCGCGAAGTGCCGCTGAAAAGATCGGTCCCCACGCTCGCGATCCACAGCCCCACGAGCGCGGCGAGCAAGGCCTTCACGATCGAGCGTCCCGCGAGCAGCACCACCAGGGCAAGCCCGAGCGACATCAGCGCGAAATATTCGGGCGAGCTGAACGAGAGCGCGAACTTGGCGATCGGCGGCGCCACCAGCATGAGACCCAGCACGCCGACCGTCCCGGCCACGAACGAAGCGATCGCGGCGATGCCCAGTGCCGCGCCCGCGCGGCCTTTCTTCGCCATCTGGTAGCCGTCCAGGCAGGTCACCACCGATGCCGACTCGCCCGGTACATTCATCAGGATCGAAGTGGTCGAGCCGCCGTACTTGGCGCCGTAGTAAATGCCGGCCAGCATGATGATGGCGCCCGCGGGGTTCATGTTGAAGGTGAGCGGCAGGAGCATCGCGATCGTCGCGGGTGGCCCGAGCCCCGGCAGAATCCCGACCACGGTGCCGAGAAGCACGCCGACGAAGCACCACAGCAGATTGGCCGGCTCCAGCGCGACCGCGAACCCGTTGAGGAGTCCCGTGAGGATTTCCACGTCAGAAACCCAGGACGCCGACCGGGAGGGGAACGCCGAGGGCGAGATCGAACACGAGATAGAATCCGCCCGCGCTCGCGACCGCCACGAGCGCGGCGGTTGCGAGCGGCCTGCGGTACATCACCGCCACGATGAAGTAGGTCAGCAGCGCAAAACTGACCACGAAGCCGAGTGGCTTGAAAAGCGCAACCGACACTGCGAGGGCGAACCAGGTCGAGAACGCCCGGCCGAGCTTGGGCCAGTCGGCCGCATTCCCGCGAGCGTATCCTCGCCTCAGGTGCGAGACGATGAGCAGCGCCGAAAGCGCGAGCATCGCGACGCCGTACCAAAGCGGGAAAAAGCCGGGGCCGGGCCCCTCGGGGCCCAGATACTCCCACTGCCGCGCCTGAATGATGATGGTGAGGGCGAGCGCAGCGAGCGCAATGCCCGACCACAGGTCTCCCGGCTTGCGGGTTCCCTCCTCCATGCTTCCTCCGAAACGGCTATTTTCTTGCGGCTTTCTTGTAGCGGCCCTTGGGGACGATCTCGCACACGGTGCCCCCGGGCGCGCGGAACTTGACCGGAATCACCCCGGGGTCGCTGATGATCTTGCAGCCGAATGCCCTGACTTCCTTTTCGGCTTGCTTCAGGTCGTCCACTTCGACGGCGAAGTGGTGGATGCAGGGGCCTTCGCCCGCGGCCTTCGACTCGGCGGATTCGGTCGCCGCGTCGTACTGCATGATCGAGAGGTCGATCGCGCCGTCGGAAAGATGGCGCGAGGTATGGTCGCGCACCTTTTCGGTCTTGGATTCCTTGAATCCGAAGACCTTCTCGTAGAACTGGGTGGTGCGCTCGAGGTTGTCGACCTTGAGCGCGATGTGCACGATGCGATTCATGGGTTCTCCAAAAGTGTCCTCAAGCGCGCAGCAGCGGTCTCAGCGTTCTGACGTCCTTTGTGTCTTCGAGTTTCCAGACGGTCTCGCAAAGCTTGCGCGAGCGCGCGACACCGGTCACGGGCGCCATCAGGTCGTGGCTTTTCGCCTCGACCTCTTCCCGGGTCATCGGGTTCTCGGGTGTTCCCCGGACGGCCCGCGTATGGTGCCTGAACTCCCGCCCGTCTTTCAACCTGATTTCGACGATGCCCTCCCGGCGGGGCATCGCCGCGGTGAGCGCGTCGTCGCCGCGCAGCTCGATCAAGCCGCGCAGCTCGAGGATCCTCGGCTCTCGCATGCGCTTCGGGTCGTGCGAGGACTTGAAGCTCACGCTGCCGTCGGCGAGCATCACGGCGCACAGGTGCTGCATGCAGATGTCGGGCATGGTCCGGTTGTCGGTGGTGTTCGCCCCCAGATGCGCGACGCGCACGATGAGCCGCTCGACCTCCCCGGGCCGGATGCGGTGCGCGCGGATCAATTCCAGCAGCGAATCGAGCGGGGCCTGGATCGGAGAGCCGACCGCCCAGCGCTTGATGTCGGCGTTCATGATCTCGTAGCGCTCGCCCAAGTCCCGCGCGAGCTCCTCCGGGTCCGGCGAGTGCCCGTAGGCGACGAAGAAGTTGCGTTCGCCCGAAAAAACGTCCTCGACGCCGGTGAAGCCGTGCGCGACCATCGCCGCCGCGGCCACGCCGTTGCGCGCCGGCATGCCGCCGAAGTCGAAGGCCTTCTCGATGTGCTCCGGGTCCCGCATCCAGCAGGAGACGCCGGAGGCCTGCTGCGCCGCATAGGAAAGCAGATGCCTTGCGCCGCCCTCATCCAGTCCCGCGAGGGCGCCCGCGGCGGCGGCCGCCCCGAAGGTCGGCCCGAAGCTGTGCGTCGAATGGCCCGCGGCGCGGAATTGGACCGCGTTCAGCGACTGCGTCAGCCGGCAGCAGACGTCGTAGCCGAGCGCGACCGCGCGAAGGAGCGCCGTGCCGCTTGCGCCCTCGCGTTCCGCCATGGCGAACGCCGCCGCGACGACCCCGCAGCCCGGGTGCGTCTGCGAGGGCGAATGCGAATCGTCGGTCTCGTCGGCGTGGCCGAGCATGCCGTTCGCGAGCGCCGCATTGGCCGCGGCGGTCACGATGCGGCTGCCCACGACCGAGGCCTCTTTCGTGCCGCCTGAGGTCTTCGCGAACGAGATCGCCTTTTTTCCCGGCGGGAGGCGCGAGCCGGACAGCATCGCGGCGAAGGTGTCGAGCAGGTGATGCTTGGTCTTCTCCAGGACCGCGGGCGGGAGCGGCCGGCGCAGGGCTCGAGCGATATAGGCGCTCAGGGCCTGCATGACCGGGGAAATCTGCGGAGCGGCTTTCAAACTTTTCTTCTCGATTTGGTGCG
>VBCJ01000407.1 GCA_005884335.1 Betaproteobacteria bacterium
GCCCACCCGCGTAGTTAGACCACCCATTGAATAATCCTCCTTGGCCGCAATTCGCGCGTCACATTTGTAAACGCGGACGGCGCGCATTGGTGAATCGACCGATTACGCAGATGCCCCGAACGAACGGCAAAGGATCGCCAGGTCGCGATGCGGTTCCGTATGTGCAGGCATTGAGGGAGTACAGTGTAATTCCGGGCGGAAGGCGGTAGATTGGGGGTGATGGCCAGTCGAGGCGTCCGCGCCACCCAGACATTCTCAACCCACGCAGCCAAGGTCTACATGAACGCGGACGAGGCGAGTAAAGGGTTTCTTGGCTTCTGGTCGCGCTGGCAGGATTAGCAGACAGTCCGCAATCAGCGGAAGCGCAGCCTTAGACGAGCTGCGTCGCGAGGACGATGACGAAGACGCAGCCGGCCGCGATGCCGGCGGCCCAGCGCTGCCAGAGCAGGAGCCGCTGCTCGGAGGCTTCGACCTGACCGGCGGCGTGCGCGAGCGCCTTGTCGAGCTGGAGGGCCTGCGCCTCAAGAGCGCGCGAGAACTGGCGCGCCTGCACGGCCTGGCCCTGGCGGAACTGCTTGAGGAGATCGCGCTGGAGGTGGGCCACTTCACCGAGGAGCTGCACGAGCGAGTAGTCGCCTGGGACGTCGCCGGAGTGGCCGTTGGCGAGGGCGGTGCGCGTCTCGCGCTTCTTCGTGCGGCGGCCGTCCTCGGTCGTGAGGAAGGCGCCGCAGGCCGCGCAGAACAGGGAGCCGGCGGCGGCCCGGGCACCGCATACCGGGCAGGCTGACGCGGCGACTGTTGCGGGGGTCTCGTCTGAGTGGGTCATCATTATGGTTTGACGCGCCGACGAGGAAATCCGTTACGTCAATGAGAGCGGCTAGCTGTCGGCTTTCAGGCATCGGCCCTCGATTGTTTACTTTTCGGAAACCGTCCCGGGCCCCGAACCTGTCAACGGATTGACGGTCAGCAAATTGCGGGAACGGATTAAACGGATCGCCGGTAGTCGGCGGTTCACACGCACGCCCTCGGGCGACGGAGCGGCCCTCTCTGGCTGGCCAACGCTGAGATTACTCGCCACCCCGCCGGCTCCCCGGCTCAGGCGGGGACTAGCTGTTTCCCTGCCCCGCGGGCTCGGAATGACAGGACTCAGCTGCTGAGCTTCTGGGCCTGGGCGGCGCGGGCGGCGACGCTCTCGGCGCTGAGCCAGACGGCGGCTGTGCGCTGGGCCTCCTCAGGCGTCTCGGACTCGATGCGGGCGATGGTTTCGGCGACCAGGGCGGCCTTGGTGTGTGCGTAGGCGTCGCGGGGGAAGGAGCCGAGACGAGTGGCACGGCGAAACACGGTCTCGTCGATCGAATCCGCGGGCAGCAGCTCGTCGACGACGCCGAGGCGGGCGGCCTGGCCGGCCGGGTAGAGGGCGGCCCCGAGAAGGAGCTCGCTCGCCTGCTGGTGGGTGAGGCGCAGGCCGACGATCTCGAAGGCGGCTTTCGGGAAAGAAGCGCCGATCGCAACCTCGTTGAGGCCGATGCGGTAGTCACCTTCCAGGCCGAGCCGGTAATCGCAGGCGAGAAGCAGGATGAGGCCGCCGGCGATCGCGTGACCGCGCAACATGGCGACGCTCGGCTTGGGGAAGCGGAGGAAGTTGAGCAGGCAGTCGCGCAGCCGGAGGAACGGGTCTGTCGGCGTGCCTGTCGAACTGAGCGCCTGAAAGTCGATTCCGCCGCGCAGGTCGAGGCCGGCGCTGAAGAAGCGTCCTTCGTCGGTGAGGACGACCGCGCGAACGGCATCATCTTCGCGTGCCCGGTCGAGAGCGGCCGAGATGTCCCGAAGGAGCGTCGGGGTGATGGCGTTGGCCGGAGGCCGATCGAGGGTGAGCAGGCGGACGCCATCTTCGCTGTCTTCGCTGCGAACGGTGGTCATGCGAACGGCTGACCGTAGCGGTTGCGGCTGACGACTTCGCCCAGAGGCTTGCGCTCCTTCTTGCCCTTACCGACGCGATGCGCCGGATAGCCGAAGGGGATGATGCAGAGGACATCGAGGTTATCGGGGATACCGAGGGCGGGCTTGGCGCCTCCCAGGCCGCCGAAACCGGCCCAGTTCGAGCCGATTCCTTCCGACCACGCGGTGAGCATCATCGATTGGGCGGCGCGGCTGGCGTCAGAGACCGCGAAGCGGCTGTCTCTCTCCGTGCAAACGACGACAGCGAACGGCGCCCGTGCGATGTAGGGCCCGGACTGAGCGATCGAGCCGAGCTGCCGTAGCGTGTGGGGGTCGTCGATGGCGATGAAATGC
>VBCJ01000416.1 GCA_005884335.1 Betaproteobacteria bacterium
GGCAGGTGGTGTGGGTAGCGCTGTCGCGAAGATACTGGCGCACGACCGCGTCCGGCGGAAAGTAACAGTTCCCCTCGACAATCTCGCAGCGATCGCTCGCCGCGAGTACGGCACCGTTCCAGATCGCTTTCGGCATGGCACATCCTCCGCGAGCGTGATGCTACGCCCGCCCATCACGTGACGAAAGCCTGGGCACGTGGGTTCGTATGAACGCGGACGCCGCGAGCGAGCGCAGCGTCCGCAATGGCGGTGTTCACGCGTTCGAGGCGTTGGCGACGCCGGGCTTCATGCGATAGCGTCGCCACCGCTCGGGAGGCGACGCGATGAATTTCGATTACAGCGACAAGGTGAAAGCGCTGCAACGGCGCGTGCAGGGCTTCATCGACGAGCACGTGTACCCGAACGAGGCGACGTTCGTGCGGCAGGTCGCCGAGGGCGATCGCTGGCAGCCGACGCGCATCGTCGAGGAGCTGAAGGCGAAAGCGCGCGCGCAGGATCTCTGGAACCTCTTTCTTCCCGAGAGCGAGTACGGCGCCAGCTTGACGAACCTCGAGTACGCGCCGCTCGCCGAGATCATGGGGCGCTCGCCGATGGCGTCGGAGGCGTTCAACTGCTCGGCGCCCGACACAGGCAACATGGAGGTGCTCGTCCGCTACGGGTCACCCGAGCAGAAGAAGCAGTGGCTGGAGCCGCTCCTCGAGGGCAAGATCCGCTCCGCCTTCGCCATGACGGAGCCCAAGGTGGCGTCCTCGGATGCCACGAACATCGAGTCGAGCATCACGCGCGACGGCGACTCCTACGTCATCAACGGGCGCAAGTGGTGGACCTCGGGCATCGGCGACCCCCGCTGCAAGATCCTCATCTTCATGGGCAAGACCGACGCGAAGAACCCGGATCGCTACAAGCAGCAGTCGATGATCCTGGTGCCGCGCGACACCCCGGGCATCAAGGTCTTGAGAATGCTGACCGTGTTCGGCTACGACGACGCGCCCCACGGCCACGGCGAGGTGCTCTTCGAGAACGTCCGCGTACCGGCCTCTAACATCCTGCTGGGCGAGGGCCGCGGCTTCGAGATTGCCCAGGGGCGCCTGGGCCCCGGCCGCATCCACCACTGCATGCGCCAGATCGGCGTCGCCGAGCGGGCGCTCGAGCTCATGTGCAAGCGCTCGCAGAACCGGGTGGCGTTCGGCAAGCGGCTGGCCGAGAACGACATCACGCTCGAGCGCATCGCGCAGTCGCGGATCGAGATCGACCAGGCGCGACTGCTCGTCCTGCACGCGGCCTACATGATGGACACCGTCGGCAACAAGGCCGCCAAGCAGGCGATCGCCGAGATCAAGGTGGCCGTGCCCAACATGACGCTGCAGGTGGTCGAGCGCGCCATGCAGCTCCACGGCGGCGGCGGCGTCAGCCAGGAGTTCCCGCTGGCGTCCATGTGGGCCCACTCGCGGACGCTGCGCTTCGCCGACGGGCCCGACGAGGTGCACCGGCGCCAGATCGGCCGGCTGGAGCTCCGCAAGCACGGTTAGGGGCGCCGCGCCAGCTCCCGGCAAGAACGCCCGACGCCCCGGACCGTCCCACGGCCGGTTTCCCCTTACGACGGCCTGGCGATGGTGGACGAGGGGAGGACCGGAACCTAGCCCGGTCTCCCTACGGAGACGCCCACGAGTTCGTGCTGTTCCACCGGCGGCGGTGAGGGCCGCCACCGCGCCTTCCCAGTCCCTCCGACGGTGTTTTGTCGGAACGATCCTCTCCGCGGCCTCCTCTCGAGACACGCGGGACCTGACGCCTCGTCTGGGGCCCGGGCCGGAACCCCAGAAGGATCGCCGTAGATTCTCTGGCGACCGCGGACTCTGGCACGGTCTCACCCTCGGCTCCCTGACTCGGGCTCGCACCGCGCTTCAAACGGGGGTCTCTCGTGTGACTCTCGCGTTGGTCCACGCCGCCGGCCCGACACTGGTCGTCTCTATGCGGGCGGCACGCGTCCATCCTCAATGCGGGGTGAAGAACGGGAGCCCCGGCGCGAATGGCCATCTACGCGTGGCGCACGGTCGGGGGCTCACGCCACCTTTAGGGGATTTTCCGGAAATAGGGATTTTCCACACAGCGATTACATGACCCGCCTGATTGGAAAGCGCGGACTCTCCGCCTAGGGTACCCCCCACAAGCAGGAGATGCCCTGCTTGGCCGATACCCACGTTCGCTCCCGAATGGTGTCGGCGCCGCGGGCCGGAGCGACGGAGAACGCCGTGGTCGACCAATCCCACAGCGGAAGCCCCGTCGCGATGGGTCTGCTCGACGCTTCCCCGATCGCTGAGCCCCGGCGACCGGCCGAGCCTCCGCCCATGCAGACGAATCACGGGAGTTCGCCGACGAGCGGAGAGACGAGTCGGTGGAAGGCGTGGGACGGCTTTCTCGAATCGAATGCCGCGACCGGATTCATGCAGTCCTCCTGGTGGTCGGACTTTCGCAGCACGACCGGATGGCAGTCCTTCGGGGTGATCCTCAAGCACGAGGGCACGATCGTCGGTGGCGCGACGGTGATGAAGTTCGACTACACCACCGACAGCT
>VBCJ01000417.1 GCA_005884335.1 Betaproteobacteria bacterium
ATCAAACGCGCTGGTCAGCCTGATAAGTTATGGATTCGCGGCACGTCCTGAGAATGATGTATTTGACGTACGTACTGCTGCAAATGGAGAATTTGAAATTCCTCCCAAACAAGAATGGAGCATATACATTGTCCCCATGGACCCTGCTCCTCTTTGGGCGACCGTCAGGATCAAAGTAGCTGGGTATACAGACGTCGAGAGAAAGATATCTATTTCGGTAATGGGACCTTCGATGACTAATTTGGACGTGGTCCCGGTGACCCGCCTCAGTCAATGAACGCGAGCACAGGAATGCGTAAATAGGGATGCTGGCCCAGGCGCACGCCGATCGCGAATCCGCGCAAAGGACGGAGCCTCAGGTAATCAGTTGACACCGGCCGCTGAACTCGTTTTGCAGCGGAGGTAGCGGCAATTCGCCTCAATCCCTCGTCTGCGCGACAAAAATACTGCACGGCGCATGATCTAACAGCGTCTTCCCCACCGACCACCGCCACCTCAGTCGTCCTGCACAAACCCGATGCGTCGCTTCTTGGTCGGCTCAGGCGGCACCATGAGCTGACGGATGGCATCGAGGATGCTTGCTATCGCCTGGTCGTGGGTGGTGAATTTCCTCTCGAGTCTTGATTCCAGCTCATCGAGGCGCTTGGCGAGTTCCTTATGCGAGACGAGAGTGTCGCGCAGCTCGACAAAGGCGCGCACCACGTAGACCGACACCTCGGTGGCGCGCGGGGAGTTGAGCACCATGGCGGCCATGAGGGCGCCGTGCTCGGTGAAGGCGTGCGGGGTGTAGCGTCGACCGCCCCACGCGAGGCGTAGTGCATCTGATCTTGAGGTCGCAAATTGCGACCTCAAGATGGCAACCTCCTGATTTGTCAACTGGAACATGAAATCGGACGGGAACCGTCCGAGGTTTCGCATCACCTGTTCATTGAGCCGTTTAGTCGTGACGCCGTAAAGCGCGGCGAGGTCTGCATCGAGCATCACACGCTGGCCGCGCAAGACAACGATGCGGCTGGCAATCGCCTCGATCGCGATCAGAGTTGTTTTCTTCTTCTTGTTGATGATCGCCGCCCCGACTCAGTACATAGGGGAATAACGACCGAACGCAAAAAAGGTTGAGCGGGCCGCGAACAACGCTCCCGGACTGGCTACGCCCGCGTTGCGGGCTTTAGTGTCAATCCCTCGTCTGCGCCACAAAAATACTGCACGGCGCGTGATCTAGCCGCGTCTTCCCGACCGACCCGCGCCACCAGCGCGAGCCGAAGGAGGCCTTCTGCTTGTGGCCGACCACGATGAGATCGCACTTCAGCTCCGCTGCGAGTCGGCTGATCTCTTCCACCGGCTCGCCGACCGCCAGGTGCCCGGCGACGGTGAAGCCCTTTTTCTTGAGCTGGGCGATGCCTTCGTTCAGCACTTCCTGAGCGCGCTTCTTTTCCTCTTCGAGCAGCTCCTCGGGCAGGAAGCCCTCGGTCAGAAACATGCTCGAGGGCATGCCGGCCACCGCGAGAAGGTGGGTTTCCGAATGGGCGAACGCCGCGATCTCGGCGCAGGCGAGTAGCGCCGACTTGCCTTCGTGGGAGCCGTTGTACGCCAACAGGATCTTCTTGAACATGGCAGCCTCCTCCTTCCGCTATTTCGCCAGCAGCCCCAGTCGCTCGATCAGCGCCCGCTCCCTTTGCAGCGTCTCTCGAGCGTACTTCGCGTAGTCCTCGCTCGACTGGTACCACAGCTCCTGGTCGAGCTGCTCGAGCACCTTCAGGTCCTCGGGATCTTCGAGCGCCTTCTTGAAGCCGTCATGCAGGATCTTCACGACCCGCGGCTCCAGGCCGCGCGGGCCGACGATGCCGTAGGGAGAACTGTAAACCATGTCGAGCCCCAGTTCGTTCGCGGTGGGCACGCTCGGCCAATGCTTGGTGCGCTCTCTCCCGAAGGTAACGAGCAGCCTGAACTGCCCCGCGTCGACGAAGCGCCCCCAGCCGCTGGAATCCGACTGCGCCATGATGTGGTCGCCGAGGAGCGCCTGAGTGGAATCCGCGTTGCCCTTGAAGGGCACGTGGAGGAACTGGACGCCGGTTTTGAGCGACACTTCCTCCATCAGCAGATGCGGCGAGGTGCCGGTTCCGGTCGACCCG
>VBCJ01000318.1 GCA_005884335.1 Betaproteobacteria bacterium
GGTCGCGTGAAGGGGACCGCCGCAGGCGCATCGCCCTCGAGGAGAATGGCGTGCTCGACCCCGTTCAGCGTCTCGATGAACTGTGCCGAGTAGTGGATCCGCTCGCGATTCAGATAGTCGGAAATCTGTCTGCGGGGCTGCGCGACGCCATTGATAAGGAGTTTCTTGTTCTCGTAGACGATCTTGTCGCCGGGAACGCCGATCACGCGCTTGATGTAATCGAGCGACGGATCCTCCGGAAACCGAAACACCATCACGTCGCCGCGCTTGGGCTCTCCGACATTGACGACTTTCTTGTTGATGAGCGGGATCCGGATGCCGTAGGCGAACTTGTTGACCAGGATGAAATCCCCGACTACCAACGTCGGCACCATCGAGCCCGAGGGAATCTTGAAAGGCTCGACCAGGAACGAGCGCAGCAGGAAAACGATTAAAATGACCGGGAAGAAACTCTTCGGATACTCGATCCACCAGGGTTCCTTGTCGTCCTTGCGGCGCTGCTTCGCGAAATAGACTGCGTCGGCTAGCGCAAACACTCCCGTAATTACCAGCATGACAAAAAGTATCAGCGCGAAATTCATCGCCTCACCTCTTCTTTCATATGTAGATCTCGCTGGCGATGAACTGCGCCATTCGCCTGGTCGCATCCCCGCCTAGCGGGGCCCCTGCTCTTGGGCTCATGTCGCTACTTGCTCTCAACCTGGAGTATGGCGAGGAACGCCTCTTGGGGTATTTCCACCGTCCCGACCTGTTTCATGCGCTTCTTCCCCGCTTTCTGCTTTTCCAGCAATTTCCTTTTCCGCGATACGTCACCGCCGTAGCACTTCGCGAGCACGTTCTTGCGCAGCGCCTTGACGGTTTCGCGCGCTATGACGTGTGAGCCGATTGCCGCCTGCACGGCCACGTCGAACATCTGCCGCGGGATCAGTTCGCGCATTCTCGAAACCAGGTCTCGGCCGCGGTAGGACGCGTTTTCCCGGTGCACCATGAGAGACAGGGCATCGACGCGCTCTCCGTTGATGAGGATGTCGAGCTTCACCATGTCGGCGGCGCGGTACTCCTTGAATTCGTAGTCGAGCGAGGCGTAACCGCGGCTCGCGGATTTGAGCTTGTCGAAAAAATCCATCACCACCTCGTTGAGCGGCATCTCGTAGGTCAGCATCACCTGGCGCCCGTGATATTGCATGTTCTTCTGCACTCCTCGCTTTTGCGTGCACAGGGTCATGATCGCTCCGACGTACTCCTGCGGCACGAAAATGACCGTTTCGATGATCGGCTCGCGAATCTCGTCGATTTTCGAGGGATCCGGCATTTTCGCCGGGTTCTCGATGCGCGCGACCGTCCCGTCGCGCAGCTGAATCTCGTAGACGACGGTGGGAGCAGTGGTCACGAGCGCCATGTCGTACTCGCGCTCGAGGCGTTCCTGCACGATATCCATGTGCAGCAGGCCCAGGAACCCGCAGCGGAATCCGAAGCCGAGCGCCTGGGAGGTTTCCGGCTCGTAGTGCAACGACGCATCGTTGAGCTTCAACTTCTCCAGCGCGTCGCGCAGCGCTTCATACTCGCTCGCCTCGACCGGATAGAGCCCGGCGAACACCTGCGGTTTGATCTCCTTGAAGCCCGGCAGCGGCGCGGCCGCCGGACGATTCACGAGGGTAATCGTGTCGCCGACGCGCGCGTGCTGGAGCTCCCTCACTCCGGCCGTGACGAATCCCACCTCTCCAGCCGAAAGCTGCTCGCGGCCCTGTGACTTGGGCGTGAACACGCCGACCTGCTCGCACAGATGCACCGCCTGCGCGGACATGAGCAGCAGCTTGTCCTTCGGCCGGACGATTCCATCCACCAGGCGCACCAGCATGATCACGCCGACATAATTGTCGAACCACGAATCGATGATCAATGCCTTCAGCGGCGCATCGGGATCCCCCTTGGGAGGCGGAATGCGATGGATCACCGCTTCCAGAATATCGTCTACGCCCTCTCCCGTCTTGGCACTCGCGCGAACCGCGTCTTTCGCCTCGATGCCGATGACGTCCTCGATCTCCTGGATTGCGCGCTCCGGGTTGGCCGAGGGCAGGTCGATCTTGTTGAGCACGGGGACGACCTCCACTCCTTGCTCGATCGCGGTGTAGCAGTTGGCCACGGTCTGCGCCTCGACGCCCTGGCTCGCGTCCACGACGAGCAGGGCGCCCTCGCATGCCGCGAGCGAGCGCGATACCTCGTAGGAAAAATCGACGTGGCCGGGGGTATCGATGAGATTGAGGTTGTAGGTCCGGCCGTCGCGCGCCGTGTAGTTCAACGCGGCCGTTTGCGCCTTGATGGTGATGCCGCGCTCGCGCTCCAGATCCATCGTGTCGAGCACCTGCTCCGACATTTCCCGCTCCGGCAGTCCGCCGCAGCGCTGGATGAAGCGGTCCGCGAGCGTCGACTTGCCGTGATCGATGTGGGCGATGATCGAAAAGTTGCGGATGTGCTGCATCGGCCTACGAAAAAGGGTGCCGTTCAGCACCCTTCTTTCCCGGTTCCAAGACTTTGAATCTTAGCGTATTTAAGCGAGATATGCAGAGTGCGCTAACCGGGCGCACCTTCGCCCCTGACGGTCACGAACAGATTGCTCTCGCCGCGCCGTACGTGCAGCGTCAGGGTGGTGTTTCGCTCCAGCTGCCCGAGGAGCTTGTTGAACTGCTCAGTGGATTTCACTTCAGTGGTCTGGCCTTTGCTGGTCACGGCCGTGATCACGTCGCCCGCGCGCACGTCTGCGCGGCGATTGTTGCGGACCTCTTCGACGATCACGCCTCCTCCGAGCTTCAGGTCGCGCTTTTGCTCCGCGGTAAGATCGACGACCGCGAAACCGAGGCGATTGGCTGCCTGCTCCGGCGGCTTTCCGCGGCGCTCGCTGCGGGTTGCGACTCGATCCTCGGGCAGTTCACCGACGGTGACGGTGATCTCCCGGCTCACGCCCTTGCGCCACACTTCCAGGGTTGCCTTGTTCCCGGGCTTGGTGCTGCCGACGATGCGCGGCAACTCGGTCGAACTCGACACCGGCTTGCCGTCGAACCTCAGAATTATGTCGCCTGTTTCCACCCCGGCCTTTTCGGCGGGGCCGCCTTTCTCGACGGAATTGACGAGGGCGCCCGCCGGTCTTGAAAGCCCGAAGGACTCGGCGAGCTCCTTGGAAACCTCCTGGATAACGACGCCGATCCGCCCGCGGGCCACGCGCCCGAACTGGCGCAGCTGGCTCTGCACCTCCATCGCGACGTCGATCGGGATGGCGAATGACAGCCCCATGAAACCGCCGGTACGGCTGTAGATTTGCGAATTGATTCCCACGACTTCGCCGCGCATGTTGAACAACGGTCCGCCGGAGTTCCCCGGGTTGATCGCGACGTCGGTCTGAATGAAGGGAACAAAGTTCTCCTGCGGCAGGCTGCGGCCTTTGGCGCTGACGATGCCCGCGGTGACGGTGCTGTCGAAACCGAATGGCGAGCCGATTGCGACGACCCATTCGCCGACCTTGAGCCGGTTCGGATCGCCCATCCGTACGGCCGGCAGCCCGGTCGCATCGATCTTGATCAGCGCGAGATCGGTGCGTCTGTCCGCGCCGATCACGCGAGCCTTGAATTCGCGCTTGTCGTTCAGGCGAACGGTGATCTCATCCGCGGAGTCGACGACGTGCGCGTTGGTGAGAACGTAGCCGTCGGTACTGATGATGAAGCCCGAGCCGAGCGAACGGCTCTCGAAATCGCGCGGGCCTTGTCCGCCGGGACCCGGCGGGCGCGGGATGAAACGCCGGAAGAAATCGTAGAGCGGATCGTCTTCCTCGAGGTTCGGAATTTGCGGCGAAGCACGGCGCTCTCGTACCTGAGTGGTGCTGATGTTGACGACGGTGGGGCCTTGCCTCTCGGCGAGCTCGGTGAAATCGGGCAGCTCGCGACCCTGCGCGACCAGCACGGAGGGCAAGCCGAGCAGCAGACAGATAAACAGTACTCTCGCCATCAAAATGGTCCTCGGAATCGAACCGGCAGAAAACCGCGATGCAACCCCGGTACCGGGGAGCCGGACCGATTCTACTATGGACTTACCGGGGTTTTACTTGCGGTATTCCACCGCATCGGCGATGTATTTTACGCTCTCTGCGGGCGCTTCGCCGACCACCGTAACCCAGTAGCTGCCCACCGGACGCATATAGACGTTGACCGGCCCCTGCCGCACCAGGCCCGGCTGCGGCGCCGGCTGCTTGCTCGCCGCGGGCTCGATGAATACCGAGATCGCTGCAAGCCCGTCGGACAGCACGATATGCCCGACACCGCCGATGCCTCCCATGGTGCGAATCAGCTCGGCCACGGTGCGAAAGCCCGCAGGCTTGGAACGGATCGTCCATCCGGCTTCCGCCAGGTTGGCGCGGGTAGCGCCCGAATCCTCGACGCGCCAGTCCCGGCTTTCGCGGAAATAGCGCGCTTTCAGCTGATCGCGACCGATGTGGCCGCCGATCTTGAGCTGCGTGAATGCGAACTGCTCCACCATCTGGTTCTTCTCATCGAAGGTCTTCGCCTTGAGCAGCATGCCGGTATTGAGATCCGCCCAAAGCCGGTGACCGTATCGCATCCGGTCTTTCGGCTCCAGCGCGAGGACCTGGCAACTATAGCCCCCGACGCGTTCGACCTCGCCCTTCCTGATCGTGTAGTTCTCAGACACGTCCTTGAGCTGCTCTGAAAGGATCGCGGGAAACGGCCGGCGGCCGGGCTGCTTGTCGATCTTCACCGTCAGGCTCCCAGGCAGGTAGCACACGACCTCGTCGCCGGTACGGATTATCTCGCGCGGCTCTCCGTCCAGGGTCTCCAGCCGCTCGCGCGGTACCGAGGACTCGACGACGTGAGTAATGCGCGAGGTTTCGACCTGCTGACCCTGCTGGTATACGAACGTGCCGGAGTAGCTGAGTTTTTCAGTGGCGGCGTAGATGCGCTGAAGCCATTGCAGCGCGGAGGGTTCGGTCTGGGCTATCGCCGCGGATACCGGAAGCAGGAACAGCGGGATCCTCATCCCCTGCCACACGCGCGACGCGAAGGGCGGCGTCATTTCCTTGCGACCCCATCCTCTTCAGCCGCGCCGCGCACGTAGGTCGCGATCCCTTGCATGGCGCTCCTATGGGAATAAGGCTGATGGGCGAGCAGGTAGTTCTCGACTTCGGGCAGCGGCACGCTGGAGACCAGGGTGACCGGGGTTGCGGCCGTGTCCGAGGCCGGACCTCCGGCCAGTTGCGGCTCGGCACGCCAGCCGGGGGAAGCCGTCCATACGACGAAGGCCACCGCGGCGACGCTTGCAGCGGCGCTCATGGCGTACCAGCCAAGGCGCCTGGCGGGGCTCTTTTCCTGCCGCGGGGCGAGCACTGTGGGCTCCTCGCGAAGGCGAGCGACTACGCGATCGGCGATTCCCGGGCTGGTCTGGCCCCTGAGCGCATCGCCGATCAGGTGGTAGGCATCCCATGCGCTGCGCAATTCCGGGTCCGCTCGGAGCCGCCCGAGGTGCGCGTGAAGACTGTCGCCCTGCAGCTCGCCGTCGATCAGCGCCGATAGTTTTTCCTTCATGGTCACCACCTTTGGTCCTTACGCGTGTCGAGCAGGGGTCGCAGCTTTTCGGCGATTGCCTCGCGCGCACGGAATATTCTCGAACGAACGGTGCCGATCGGGCAATTCATGATCGTTGCAATATCCTCGTAACTCAAGCCTTCGATCTCGCGCAACGTGATGGCGTTGCGCAGCTCTTCGGGCAGTTGCATCAAGGTGTCGTTGACGTTTTTCGCGATCTCCCGGGACATCAGCATGCTCTCGGGCGTGTTGATGTCGCGCAATTGCTCGCCGCCCTCGAACCCTTCCGCGTCCTCCGAATCGAATTCGGTCGTGGTCGGGACGCGCCGCCCCAGCGCGACCAGATAGTTCTTCGCCGTGTTGATGCCGATCCGGTATAACCACGTATAAAACGCGCTGTCGCCTCGGAACGAGGGCAGCGCGCGGTAGGCCTTGATGAACGTCTCCTGCGCGACATCTTCGACCTCTGTCGAGTCCCGGATGAACCGGGAGAGCAACCGCACCAGCTTTCGCTGGTATTTCGACACCAGCAGCTCAAAGGCATGCTTGTCGCCTCGCTGGGCCTGCTCGACCAGCTGCTGGTCGAGATCCCGCTCATCCATCCGCCGCCGTCCCTGACGAAGCGGTGTTGCGCTTCTGTTCGAAGTTGTCCACGGGCGGCGGCCAGTATAGCGCAGTGCGTACGCAGACCCCGGGACCCTGCAGCTACAGACCCGTCTCTTGACGAATAGTTCAGCCGCCAGCGGGGCTATTCCGCGCTGGCCCGAGTCGGGCTCCCGCCGGATCCGACATCACGGCGCCAACGCAGCCAGACCCGAAGGCGCCGAAAGTCCTCGGGCAGTGCCGAATCGCCCATGAGCACCAGCCATTTGCGGCCGCGCCCCGTCTGATCGAGCCCCAAGACTACCAATGCCGCCGAAACAAAATGGTCGCTGCGAAGCCTGCCTTCATGCCACCCGCCGTTGCGGTCCCGCCAGGCAGCGCGCCCGTCCTCTCGCAACTCCAGCGACACCGCCGCCCGGGGGGACCGGTGCAGGACCTCGGCAAGGCAGCCGGTGCCCGAGAGCAGGATGCCGAAACCGACCAGAACCTGCGGCCAACCGGCCAAGCTCACCCAGGTAGCCGCGAGCGCGAGAACATGGGCAGCGAGAAGCAAGCCCGCGAGCTTGAGCGAGGGCTTGAGATCGAGCTGCAGGGTGGACGCAGCCGGCATGAGCGCTCGTCTTCACCCCTTCCGGGATCAAACGCGTTTGAAAATCAGGGTTCCGTTGGTCCCCCCGAACCCAAAAGAGTTCGACAGGGCGGAGCGCAGCGGCATGCGCCGGGCCGCGTTGGGCACGTAATCGAGATCGCAAGCCGGGTCCTGGTTGAACAGGTTTGCGGTCGGGGGCGCGACCTGATCGCGAATCGCCAGCACCGAGAAAATCGCCTCCACTCCTCCGGCCGCACCGAGCAGATGCCCGGTCATGGATTTCGTCGAGCTGACGGCGAGCTTCCTCGCATGATCGCCGAAGCAGCGTTTGACCGCTACGGTCTCGGCGAGGTCGCCCAGAGGTGTCGAGGTTCCGTGGGCGTTGATGTAGTCGATGTCCTCGCGATTGAGTCTGGCGTTGTGCAAGGCGTTCTGCATGCAGCGAGCCGCCCCCTCCCCGTCCTCCTGAGGCGCGGTCATGTGGTAGGCGTCACCGCTCATCCCGTAACCGGCAAGCTCGGCGTAGATCTTCGCGCCGCGCCGCCTCGCGTGCTCGAATTCCTCGAGCACCACCACTCCCGCTCCTTCTCCCAGGACGAATCCGTCGCGGTCCCTGTCCCAGGGACGGCTCGCAGTGGCGGGATCGTCGTTGCGCGTCGACAGCGCGCGCGCCGCGCAGAAGCCGCCCACCGTGAGCAGCGTGATGGTCGCCTCCGCGCCGCCGGCGACCATCGCATCGCAGTCGCCGTACTCGATAAGACGTCCGGATTCGCCGATGCAGTGCGCGGAGGTCGTGCAAGCCGTCACCATCGCCAGATTCGGACCCTTCAGTCCGTGCATGATCGACAGATTTCCCGAGATCATGTTGATGATCGTGCTGGGAATGAAGAACGGCGAAATCTTGCGCGGGCCACCCTTCAGCACGTCGTTATGCGTCTCTTCGATCATCGGCAGGCCGCCGATGCCCGAGCCGATATTGACGCCGATGCGAGGGGCATTCGTCTCGGTGACCTCGAGGCCGGAGTCTTTCAGCGCCTGAACCCCGGCCGCGATGCCGAGATGGATGAAACGGTCCATGCGGCGCGCCTCTTTCGGAGGCAGATACGCGGCGACGTCGAAATTCCTTACTTCGCCCGCGATCCGGCTGGAGAGCAAACCCGCGTCGAAGTGGGTGATGCGGCCGATGCCCGACTTGGCGGCAAGGACGCTTGACCAAGCTTCGGCAACAGTGTTGCCGATCGGGCAGACGATTCCTAATCCGGTGACAACAACACGACGGCGGCTCAAATCGACTCCGGCCGTGGGGAGAAATCAGGCTTTCTTGGCGTGGGCGTTCACGTAGTCGATGGCCTGCTGGACGGTTGTGATCTTTTCAGCCTCCTCATCCGGAATCTCCGTCTCGAATTCCTCTTCGAGAGCCATCACGAGTTCGACGGTGTCGAGCGAGTCCGCGCCGAGGTCGTCGACAAACGATGATCCGTTCTTGATCTCCGCTTCGTTCACGCCGAGCTGTTCCGCGACGATTTTCTTGACGCGCTGTTCAACGTTTTCCATTGCGGACTCCTTCCCCCTTGTTTTGCTGCAATCGAAATTCAGAAGGTGCGCATTGTAGCAGAACCACCTTTCCCCCCGGCAAGCCAATCTGGTCGCGCCTGTCAGGTCATGTACATGCCGCCGTTGACGTGGAGGGTCGCGCCGGTGATATAGGCGGCTTGCGGCGAAGCGAGAAACGCCACCACGGCGGCCACGTCTTCCGGATTTCCCAGGCGCCCCAAAGGAATTTGCTGGAGCAGCGCCTTGCGTTGTGCGTCCGTGAGCACTCGGGTCATGTCCGTGTCGATAAAACCGGGCGCGACGCAATTGACGGTAATGCCGCGGCTGCCGATCTCCCGCGCGAGCGACCGCGTCAACCCCGCGATGCCGGCCTTCGCCGCCGCATAATTGATTTGGCCGGCGTTGCCGCTCGAGCCGACCACGGAGGTGATATTGATGATGCGGCCCGAACGTGCCTTCATCATGCCCCGCATGACCGCCTTGCTAAGCCTGAACACCGATTTGAGATTGGTGTCGATCACCGCGTCCCACTCGGCTTCCTTCATGCGCATGGCGAGGTTGTCCTGTGCGATGCCGGCGTTGTTGACGAGAATGGACACCGTACCGTGGGCCTGCTCGATCTCGGCCACCAGACCCTCGATGTTCGCCGCGACCCGCACGTCGAGCTGCGCTCCCTTTCCTTGAATCCGCGCCTTGGAGAGGTACGCCGTGATGGATTGTGCGCCGGCCTCCGTGGTGGCGGTGCCGACGACGGTCGCGCCCCGGCCGCCGAGCGCGAGAGCGATCGACCTGCCGATTCCGCGCGATGCGCCGGTCACCAGCGCAACTTGGCTCTCGAGATCCATCATGCGGCTTTCGACAATTGCGCTCCCTGCTCGAGCCCCGCACGGTCGGCGAGCGCAATGCCCTGCAATCCATCGGCAGAGCGCCTGACGAGCGGCGCGAGCACCTTTCCCGGGCCGCATTCGAAAACCCGCGTCACGCCTCGCGCCGCCATCGCCCTCACGCACTCAACCCAGCGCACCGGATGATCGGCCTGATTCACCAGCGCCTCCCTGACCCCTGAGGCTGAGGGGCGGCTCCTCGCATCGACATTATGAATCACCGGGATTCGCGGAGAATTCACTGCGATCCTCTCGAGTGCTTCTCTCAACCTTGCCGCAGCCGGGGCCATCAAGGAGGAGTGGAATGGAGCGCTCACCGGCAGTGCGATTGCCCCCTTCGCGCCTCGCGCCTTTGCGGCCACGATCGCCCGCCGCACGGCGAGCGCGTGTCCGGCAATGACCACCTGTCCGGGCGCATTGAAGTTGACCGCCTCGCAGACTTCGCCCTGTGCGGCTTCCGCGCATGCCGACTTCACCGCTTCGTCATCGAGGCCGAGGATGGCCGCCATCGCGCCCGTGCCCTGCGGCACGGCTTCCTGCATCGCCCGGCCGCGCAGGCGCACCAGGGGAAGGCAATCGGCGAAGGAAATTGCGCCGGCCACCACGAGCGCCGTGTACTCCCCGAGGCTGTGGCCCGCAAGGAGCGCGGGGTCGGCGCCGCCTGACTCCCGCCATGCACGCCAGGCACAGATGCCCGCCGTCACCATGACCGGCTGGGTATTGACGGTTCTGTTGAGTTCCTCCGCGGGACCTTCGGCGATCAACTTGGCGAGGTCCTGCTTCAGGACCTCGGATGCTTCGGCAAGGGTCTCGCGGATCGCGGGCATGTCGCCGTAGCCGGCGAGCATTCCCGCCGACTGCGACCCTTGGCCTGGAAATACCATCGCGAACTTCACCTCGACTACATCTCCACCAGTGATGCGCCCCAGGTGAAGCCGCCGCCCACTCCCTGAAGCATGACTTTGTGGCCCGGCCTGATGCGCCCGTCTCGGATCGCGAGATCCAGCGCGAGAGGCACCGAGGCGGCCGATGTATTGCCATGAATGTCCACGGTGACGATGAGCTTCGACAGATCGATCCGGAGCTTCCTCGCGGTCGCCTCGAGTATGCGCGCGTTGGCCTGGTGCGGAATGAGCCAGTCGATGTCCGAGGGGGCGAGACCGCACTGGGCCAAGGTCTCGCGCGCGACCTCGTCCAGCACCTTGACCGCAAACTTGAATACCGCCTGCCCGTCCATCTGAAGAAACGGCGACCCGACGATCTTGCCGCCGCAAACGTTTCCGGGCACCGAGAGAATGTCCACGTAAGACCCGTCGGCATGCAGCACGCTTGCCAGGATGCCGGGCTTGGAGTCCGCCCGCAGAATCACGGCGCCGGCGCCATCGCCGAACAGTACCGCCGTGCCGCGATCCTTCCAGTCGAGGATCCGCGAATACACTTCGGTGCCGACGATGAGAGCGCAGCGATTCTGGCCCGATCGGATCATCTTGTCGGCGATCGCGAGCGCGTATACGAAGCCGCTGCAGACGGCCTGAATATCGAACGCTGCGCAGCCCTTCATTCCCAGCTTCGCCTGCATGATGCAAGCCGTACTCGGAAAAATGTAGTCGGGTGTCGCCGTGGCCGCAATGATGAGATCGATTTCCTGCGGGGTGATTCTCGCCGCGGCAAGCGCCGCGCGGCTCGCCTCGACACCAAGATCGCTGGAGGCCTGCGAGGGTTCGGCGATGTGACGCTGGCGGATGCCGGTGCGCGTCCGGATCCATTCGTCGGTGGTGTCCATTTGCTTGGCCAGATCGTCGTTGGTGACGACCTTCGGCGGCAAATAGCTCCCGGTGCCGATGATGCGCGACCAGATCACGTTTCCACCGCCTCGGAATTCCCCCGCTCGGCCTGACCGAACCGCAGCATCAGGCGGTGCAGCACTTCATTGCGCACCTCCTCCATGGCCCGCTCGATGGCCCGCTCGAATCCGAACGCGTCGGCAGAGCCGTGACTCTTCACGACGATGCCTCTCAATCCGAGCAAAGTCGCGCCGTTGAAACGGCGCGGGTCGAGCCGTTTGCGGAACGCGTAGAGCACCGGCATGACGATTACGCCAGCCAGCCTGGCGAGAACGCTGCGCATGAATTCCTGGCGAATGAAG
>VBCJ01000418.1 GCA_005884335.1 Betaproteobacteria bacterium
AGCTCGCGCGCGTGCTGCGCTTCCTCTTGCCGTATCGGGCGCGGATGGCGGTAGCGGGTGTCGCGCTGGTGGTTGCGGCGGGGTGCGTGCTGGTGCTCGGGCAGGGCTTAAAGCGCGTCATCGACGCCGGTTTCTCGGGAAACGACGCGGCCTCGCTCGACACGGCGCTGTTTGCGCTGCTCGCCATCGTCTGCGTGCTCGCTCTAGCGACGTACACGCGTTTCTACTCCGTGTCCTGGATCGGCGAGCGCGTTTCGGCCGACATCCGCCGGGCGGTGTTCGGGCATCTGCTGGAGCAGTCTCCCGGGTTTTTCGAGACCATGCGCACCGGCGAGGCCATCTCGCGCCTCACCAACGACACCTCTCTGCTGGAAGTGGTGATCGGCTCCTCGGCTTCGTTCGCGTTGAGGAACACCCTGATCATGCTCGGCGCTCTGGTCATGCTCATCATCACCAGTCCCAAGCTCACGGCGCTGGTAGTGCTCGGAGTGCCGCTGGTGATCGCACCGATCCTCCTGTTCGGCCGGCGCGTGCGCAAGCTCTCGCGCGCGAGCCAGGACCGGGTCGCCGACGTGAGCGCTTATATCGACGAAGCCCTGCACGAGATCCGCACGGTGCAGTCCTACGGCCACGAGGACAAAGACCGTGAACGCTTCGGAGAACGCGTCGAGCAGGCCTTCCGCACCGCGGTGAGACGCATCGGGCAGCGGGCGCTCCTGGTTGCGCTGGTGATGCTGCTCGCCTTCGGCGCGGTGGGCGTCATCCTCTGGATCGGCGGGCACGACGTTCTTGCCGGGCGCTTGAGCGCGGGCGAGCTCTCGGCCTTCGTGTTCTACGCGGTGCTCGTCGCGGGCGCCGTCGGCGCGGTGTCGGAAGTCATCGGCGACCTGCAGCGCGCGGCGGGCGCGACCGAGCGCCTGATGGAGTTGCTCGCGACCGAGCCGACCATCCGCGCGCCGGCAAATCCGCAGGCGCTGCCCGAGCCTCCACGCGGAGAAGTGCGCTTCGAGCGCGTCACCTTCCATTACCCGTCGCGCCGGGACGCCGCGGCGCTCACGGATTTTTCCCTTTCCGTTTCGCGTGGCGAGAAGCTCGCGTTGGTGGGGCCTTCGGGCGCGGGCAAATCCACGGTGTTCCAGCTGCTGCTGCGCTATTACGACCCCGACGCCGGCGCGATCACGCTGGACGGCGTCGAGCTGAAGAAAGCCGACCCCAAGGCGGTGCGCAGGCGCATCGCGCTCGTGCCGCAGGACCCGGTGATCTTCGCCGCGAGCGTCGCCGAAAACGTCCGCTACGGCCGGCCCGAGGCGAGCGACGCCGAGGTCATCGCCGCGTGCAAGGCGGCCTACGCGAGCGAGTTCATCGAGCGCCTGCCCGAGGGGATGAATTCATTCCTGGGCGAGCGCGGCGTGCGCCTTTCGGGCGGTCAACGTCAGAGGCTCTCGATCGCGCGGGCGCTGCTTGCAGACCGCGCGGTGCTGCTCCTGGACGAGGCGACGAGCTCGCTCGACGCCGAAAGCGAAAATTACGTCCAGAAGGCGCTCGAGCACCTGATGCGAGGCCGCACCACGCTCATCGTCGCGCACCGCCTCGCCACCGTAAAAAACGCCGACCGCATCGTCGTCATGGACCAGGGCCGCGTGATCGCCGCGGGCACGCACTCGGAGCTGGTGCGCGAGCAGGGCTTGTACGCGAGGCTCGCGGCGCTGCAGTTTCTCGGCGAAATCTCGCCCGCTGCGGTTCAATGAGGAAGGCGCTCCCGCTCCTCGCGCTGCTGCTCGCGCTGCCCGTGCAGGCCGACACGCTGCGCATCGGGTCCAAGCGCTTTACCGAGTCCTACATCCTCGGCGAGGTGCTGCGCCGAGCGGTCGAGGGGAAGGGGCCGGTCGAGCACCGACCGGGCCTGGGCAACACCGGCATCGTGTACGCGGCGCTGCGCGCCGGCTCGATCGACGTCTACCCCGAATACACGGGGACGATCGCGAGGGAGATCCTCAAGGTCGAGGGCAATCCCAGCATCGAGGACCTCAATTCCGCTCTCGCTTCGCAGGGCATCGGTGTCGCAGTGCGGCTCGGCTTCAACAACACCTACGCGCTCGCGATGCGCGAGGATCGAGCGCGCTCGCTCGGGATCCGCACGCTTTCGGATCTCGCGAAGCACCCGAGCCTGAAGCTCGGCCTGTCGCAGGAATTCATCGGCCGCACCGACGGCTGGCCGGGACTGAAAGCGGCACACAAAATGCCCTACGCCACGCCGTCGGGGCTCGATCACGGGCTCGCTTACGAAGCGATCGCCGCAGGCAAGATCGACGTCATGGACATCTACTCCACCGACGCGAAGATCGAGCGCTACGCCTTGCGCGTGCT
>VBCJ01000319.1 GCA_005884335.1 Betaproteobacteria bacterium
TATGTCCGACAGTTGCGGTACATGAGGAGAAGGCAGGTGCAAGCCCACGCTTGCTGCCAGCGAGCTTGGGTCGAGTCGGTACGCCGCGATTGCGAGTCCAAGAGCAACCACCGGCAAAGCAGCCGGCAGCCGGCGATTTCCCAAGAGCAGCACAACGATAACAAACGCGAGGCCGGCCAGGAGGTAACCCGTCGTGCTCTCCGCACGAACATAGTTCTGCAAGGAGATCGAAGCGAGTTGCAGACCCAGCCCGAACTGGATGCCGCGCACCACGCTTTTGGGAACGACGCGCGCCAGCCACGTGAGCGCGCCCGATAACGCGAGTATCAGCATCGTGAGGCCGATTGCGATTCCCGCGCCGTACAGAATCTCTGGCGCAGTCTGTTGGGCAATAACAATGGCGGCCATGGCCTTGAGGGGCTGGACGGGCATCGGCATTCGGTACGCGAGGCCGGTCAGGATTTGCATGGCGCCGAACATGATGAGCACGCTTGCGCCGTCGAGATGGGATGCGAGAGCAACGCCAATGATGAGCGGCACGTCCGTACCCATGTCACCGAACGCACCCGACAGTTCATTGCGATCGAAGCGGATCGCGGGGCGGGTACTGGGAAACGCCGGTTCTTGACGCGAGGCTAGGAAGCGCTTCATGACCTTCTGATCTCGTAATATTCAGTGGTATATAACGCTGCCGCGAATTCTAATCGAGACCCGTGTCGAACGCAAAGTTACCTGGCGCGACGCGCCGGCGCGATGAGCCGGGAGAGCCGCTTGAGCTCCGGCGCGACCGAGCGCGCCGCTCTGGATTCCATGGTGCGGTACCGGCGAAGGACTTCCTCTCCCAGTTTCGTGACGCGCGCCCCGCCCCCGCCTTCGCCGCCGGTGAGCGTCTCGACGAGCGGCCGACGGAACGCCGAGTTCATCGCCTCGACCAGCAGCCAGGCGCGCCGGTACGACATCTTCATCTCGCGCGCAGCCGCCGAGATCGACCCGGTGCGGGCGATGGCACCCAGCAAGTCGGCCCTCCCCGGACCGATCGCCACGACTGCGCCGATGAGAATGCGAATTTTCGGAACGAGCGCTCGGGACATGGGGTTGAAGAAATCGACACCGTTTGCTCAAGAAACGCAGTCCCAGTATAGTTCAACACTCGGGGATCGCAGACTCCCTTGTCAGACGGTGTCCAGTCCAAGCGCTGCGCAAAGTCACACCTTCGAGGGCAGCTATGGACACCGCCAAATCCGCGATACCGAATCAACCCCCCGCGCCCGTCAGCCTGGGCGAGGCCCTTCGCTACTGGCTGAAGCTCGGCTTCATCAGTTTCGGCGGTCCAACCGGGCAGATCGCGATCATGCACCAGGATCTGGTCGAGCGGAAACGCTGGATCTCCGAGAAGCGATTCCTGCACGCGCTCAACTACTGCATGGTGCTGCCGGGGCCGGAAGCCCAGCAACTCGCCACGTATATCGGCTGGATGATGCATCGGACTTGGGGCGGGGTGATTTCCGGCGGCCTTTTCGTATTGCCCTCCCTGTTCATCCTGATCGCGTTGACATGGATCTACCTTGCGTTCGGCAACGTCCCGCTGGTGTCCGGGCTGTTCTACGGCATCAAGCCGGCGGTCACGGCGATCGTTCTGTTCGCCGCGTACCGCATCGGCTCGCGCGCACTCAAGAATGCGGCGCTGTGGGCCATCAGCTTCGCGGCGTTCGTGGCGATCTTTGCGTTCAACGTACCGTTTCCCTACATCGTCCTCGGCGCGGGAATCATCGGCTACGTCGGCGGGCGCGTTGCTCCGAACAAGTTCATGACCGGGGACCATGGCGCCGCGCAGAAACGATATGGCGCGGCGCTGATCGACGACGACACGCCGACGCCGGCGCACGCGCTGTTCCGCTGGGCGCATTTTGCCTTCGTCCTCGCGATTTTCCTCGCGATCTGGACCGCAGCACTCGGTACGCTCGTCGCGTTATTCGGGTGGGACAGCGCGCTCGCGCAAATGGGATGGTTCTTCACCAAGGCGGCGCTCCTCACTTTCGGCGGCGCCTACGCGGTGCTGCCCTACGTCTACCAGGGCGCGGTCGAGCACTACCAGTGGCTGACCGCAACGCAAATGATCGACGGGCTCGCGCTGGGAGAAACGACGCCGGGCCCGCTCATCATGGTGGTCGCCTTCGTCGGTTTTGTCGGTGCCTGGACGAAGGCGGCGTTCGGTCCCGAGGCGCTGGCGCTCGCCGGGTGCACAGGCGCGGGGGTGGCGACCTTCTTCACCTTTCTCCCCTCGTTCCTGTTCATTCTCCTCGGCGGTCCGCTGGTGGAATCCACGCACGGCAATCTGCAATTCACCGCCCCGCTCACCGGGATCACGGCCGCGGTGGTCGGGGTGATTCTCAACCTCGCAGTGTTCTTCGCCTGGCACGTGTTCTGGCCGGAAGGGTTCTCGGGCCGGTTCGAGTGGTTTTCCCTGCTCGTCGGCCTCGCGGCGATCATTGCGCTGTGGCGCTACAAGAGCGGGATGATTCCGGTGATCCTCGGCTGCGGTGCGTCCGGACTGGTCTACCGGCTCATTCCGGGCTGAACGCGAGCGCTGCCGCAAAATAGAAAAGGGCGCCGCGGCGCCCGTTTTCCTTCCGTTCTGCGCTGCTATTTCTTCCCCGCCATTGAGGCCGGCCCTCGGATTCCCTTGTTCTTGCGATAGTTGGCTACCGCCTTGTCCTGGTACTTGCCCAGCAACTCAGCCTCCTTCTTCGCCGCTTCGTCCGCTTTCGCCTTGGCTTCCGCGGCCTTGGCCGGATCGGCCGGAGCAGCGGGCAGCTTCGCCCAGACTGCGCCTGCAGTCGCTGCCATCGCGATGCTCATCATCAGAATGCGAAAATTCATGGCGTCCCCCTCAATGCTGAGCCTGCGGCGCGCCGGGCTGGCCCATCGCCGTCCCCGCCTTCACCTTCCCGGACTTCACATCGTTGTACCAGTACTCGTGGTGTTCCCTCGCCCAGGTTTCATCGACGTATCCGTTGCGCATCGACTCGTACGCTCCGTCCAGGCCGATCGTGCCGAGGTAGATATGGCCCAGGGAAATGGCCAGCACCGCGCCGCCCGAAACCATGTGCACGACGTTCGCCTCGATCATGACGGCGCGTACCTGGTCGAAATTCGGGAACAGCAGCACCAGACCCGACGCACTCACGATCAGGCTCAACACCACCACGCCGATCCAGAACCAGACCTTCTCGCCCGCGTTGAACCTGCCGGACGGAACGTGCTCGCCGGAGATCATTCCGCCCAGGTTCGCGAACCACTTGATATCGTAGAGGCGCGGGAGGTTATCCTTGAGGAAGATGACGATAAGCATCAGCAGGCTCACGACGAACACCGGCCCGACGAAATTGTGCAAATGCTTCGAGAGCTGCGCGAGCCAGGCGAACAGCGTATAGCCGATCACCGGCAGCAGCACATATTTCCCCAGCATCAGGACGAGGCCGCTGGTGCCGAGAATGACAAAGCTGATCGCGACCACCCAGTGCGTGTAGCGCTCGAACGGGGTGAAGCGCTCGATCAGCCGGCCGCTAGGCTCGCCGTGGACCTTGATGCTGCCGCGCCACTTGTAGAACGCCCCGATGACGACCACGACGGCGGCGATCAGCCAGCCGGCGATGGGCGTGATCCAGCCGTTCTTCAGCTGTCTCCAGGTCTCCCCGTAGGTCTGGACCAGCACGCCTGTCTCGCGGCCCTTGATCGAGGTGTACTCTTCCTTCCCTGAGCGCACCTCGCGCCACACGGGGGCGTTGTTGTAGGGCTGCGACTGCGCGCGCTGCTGCTGGGTTTCCGGCTGCTGCGCCGTTCCGGCGATCGGCAGGAGCAGCAAAAGCGCGAGCGTCGTGCACCCAAAACCCGCGGCCGGTTTCATGAGCGGTTCTCCTTATTCGACGCGGGTGTATTCGTTCTGCGCGAGGTTGCGGGCCTTGAGGGCGCGTTCCCAGCTCGTTTTGTCGCCCTTGTCCCACTTGGAGCCGGGGTAGGGGTTTACGGCCGGATCGTTCTCCCAGGGTTTGGTATCGGGCTTGCCTTGGTACTTGCCCTGCTTGTAAACGGTCACCTGATCCCGCTCGCCGCAGGCGCTGATGCCGACGGCAAGCAAGACGGCGGCGCCCGCGAGCATGAGCCTGTGGGCTGTCGTCATGACTTCGCTCCCGCCGGAGCGGCCTTGGGCTGGTCGGGCTTGCCGTAGGCGGTGCCCCAGCCCCAGACTTCCGAGCCTTTGCCGCGCTTGAACACTCGCTGGCGATAAATGTCGGCGATCACGTCTCCGTCGCCACCGAGGAGCGCCTTGGTCGAGCACATTTCGGCGCACGCCGGGAGCTTGCCCTGCGCGAGGCGGTTCGAGCCGTATTTTGCGAACTCCTCCTTCGACAGGTCCTTCTCCGGACCGCCCGCGCAGAAGGTGCATTTGTCCATCTTGCCGCGCAGACCGAAGGCGCCGGCTTGCGGGAACTGCGGCGCGCCGAACGGGCAGGCGTAGAAGCAGTAGCCGCAGCCGATGCACAGGTCCTTGTCGTGCAGCACCACGCCTTCGTCGGTGCGGTAGTGATGGTCACGACGCGGCGCCGGTTCACGCCCCAGGGCACCTCGTTCTCGTTCTTGCAGGCGGTCACGCAGCCGTTGCACTCGATGCAGCGCTCGGCGTCGCACAGGAATTTCATTCTCGCCATGGTTGTCTCCTCTTTTCCCCGCTATGCCGGCTCGATCTGGCAGACTGTGGTTTTTGTTTCCTGCATCATGGTCACGCGGTCGTAGCCGTAGGTCGTCGCGGTGTTGACCGCCTCGCCGCGCACGATCGGCGCAGCGCCATCCGGGTAGTACGGCAGCATGTCCTTGCCCTGCCACCAGCCCGAGAAATGGAACGGGATGAAGGCATGGTCGGGCCCGACGCCTTCAGTGAACTTCGCAGTGACCTTGATCCGCGCGCCTGTCGGCGTCTTGACCCACACCTGCTCGCCGTTGCGGATTTTGCGTTCGGCGGCGGTCTTCGGGTTGATCTCGACGAAGTTCTCCTGCATCAGCTCGGCGAGCCACGGGTTGGAGCGAGTCTCCTCGCCGCCGCCCTCGTACTCGACCAGCCGGCCGCTCGTGAGAATGATCGGGAAGTCCTTGCCGATGTTCTTGTACTTCTCCTGCACCGACTTGAACAGCGTCGGCAGCCGCCAGAAAACTTTCACGTCGTCGTGGGTCGGGTACTTGTCGACGAGATCCGCGCGGATGCCGTAGAGCGGCTCGCGGTGCTGCGGGATGCCGTCGGGGAAGTTCCACACGATCGCCCTCGCCTTGGCGTTGCCGAAGGGATGGCACCCGTGGTTCTTCATGGTCACACGGATGATGCCGCCGGAGAGATCGGTCGCCCACGTCTTGCCTTCGGCCTCCTTCTTCTCCTCGTCGGTCAACTCATCCCACCAGCCCAGCTTTTTCAGCAGCACGTGATCGAACTGCGGGTGGCCAGTGGTGATGTCCGAGCCCTTGGGGTGCGAGCCGTCCTCGGCGAGCAGGTTCACCCCGTCCTTTTCCATGCCGAAGATCGCGCGGAAGTCGCCGCCGCCGTCCATGACATGCTTGGAGGTGTCGTAGAGGTTGGGCGAGCCCGGGTGCTTGAGCGCCGGCGTGCCGTAGCACGGCCATGGCAGCCCGAAGTAGTCGCCGGTCAGGTCGTAGCCGGTCTTCTCGTCCTTGCCGCCCCTGGCGCGCAGCGTCTTCACGTCGAAGACTTCCATGTTGCGCATGTGCGCCTGCAGGCGCTGCGGCGACTGTCCGGTGTAGCCGATCGTCCACGCGCCACGGTTGATCTCGTTCGCGAGCGTGTCCTCCATCGAAGGCTCGTCGTAACCGCCCTTCGTCTTGAGGACGCGCAGGTTCTGCTTGCCGTCCTTCCTGCCGAGGAACTGATCTTCGAACCCAAGCTTCTTCGCGAAAGCCAGCATGATCGCCTGGTCGGAGCGCGACTCGAACAGCGGATCGATCACCTTCTCGCGCCACTGCAGGGAGCGGTTAGAGGCCGTGCACGAACCGTCGGTCTCGAACTGTGTCGCGGCCGGAAGCAGGTACACACCCCGCCCGGCCTTTTCCTGCACGCCTTCGACGGGCATCGCCGCCATCGCGGCCGTGGCCGACGGATACGGGTCGATGACGATCATCATGTCGAGCATCTTCATCGCCTTGACCATGTCGAGGCCGCGCGTCTGCGAATTCGGCGCATGGCCCCAGTAGACCATCGCGCGGATGTTCGAATCCTGGTCGATGTTCTCGTTCTTCTCCATCACGCCGTCGATCCAGCGCGAGACCGTCATGCCGGGCTTGCCCATCATCCCCGGGGCGAAGCGGTCCTGCAGCCACTTGAGATCCACGTTCCAGACGCGCGCCCAGTGCGTCCACGATCCGGGCACCGCGACCGGGTAGTACCCAGGCAGCGTATCGGGATTGGGGCCGACGTCGGTCGCTCCCTGCACGTTGTCGTGGCCTCGGAAGATGTTGGCTCCGCCGCCTGAGACGCCGATGTTGCCGAGCGCGAGCTGCAGGATGCAGGAAGCGCGCACCATGGCGTTGCCGATGGTGTGTTGCGTCTGCCCCATGCACCAGACGATCGTCGAGGGACGGTTCTTTGCGAACGCCTCGGTGACCTTGTAGAGCTGCTCGGGGGTCACGCCCGTGACGTTGTGCACCTCCTCCGGCGTCCACTTCTTCAGGACTTCTTCCCTGACCTGCTGCATCCCATAAACCCGGTCATGGATGTATTTCTTGTCTTCCCAGCCGTTCTTGAAAATGATGTGCAGCATACCGAACAGGAACGGGATGTCCGTGCCGGAGCGGATGCGCACGTACTCGTCGGCCTTCGCCGCGGTGCGCGTGAAGCGCGGATCGACCACGATCATCTTCGCGCCAGTTTCCTTCGCATGCAGCATGTGCAGCATCGACACCGGGTGCGCTTCGGCCGCATTCGAGCCGATGTACATCGCGCACTTGGTGTTCTGCATGTCGTTGTACGAATTCGTCATCGCACCGTAGCCCCAGGTCTGGGCGACGCCCGCGACGGTGGTCGAGTGGCAGATGCGCGCCTGGTGGTCGCAGTTGTTCGAGCCCCACAGCGACACCCATTTCCGGAGCAGCATCGCCTGCTCGTTGTTGTGCTTGGAGGAGCCGACGACGTACAGCGCGTCGGGCCCGGATTCCTTGCGGATGGCGAGCAGCCGGTCGCCGATCTCGTTGATCGCCTGGTCCCAGGAGAGGCGCTGGTATTTGCCGTTCACCAGCTTCATCGGATACTTGAGCCGGTGCGAGTGTTCGGTCATGCCGTGCTCGCGGACCGACGCGCCCTTGGCGCAGTGCGCGCCGAGATTGAGGGGCGAGTCGAACACCGGTTCCTGCCGCACCCACACGCCGTTCTGCACCACCGCGTCGATGGCGCAACCCACCGAGCAGTGCGTGCACACCGAGCGCTTGACCTCGATGCTGCCGCTTTTCTCGGCGGCGGCCTCGGCCTTGCCGATCATGCTGAACGGCAACTGCGAGGCGAACGCGCCCGCGCCCGCGGCGATGCCCGAACGTTTCAGGAACGCGCGCCGGTCGATCGTCTTCGCGAGCATCCCGGAGAGACTGCGCGACAGACGGCTGGAAGAAAGATGAGCGGGGGCTCCAGCGAATTTCCTGGTCAGCATCATGGTCACGCCTCCTCGGGTCAAACTTTTGCTGTGTTGTAGTAGCTGCGGACGTGCGCGGTGTCCTGATATCCCTTCCCGCGGCGCTTATCGTTGCTTGCCGGTGCCTTGGGCTCGTTCGGGGCGAGCGCCCGGCCGGCGATCGCGGCTGCCGTTGCGGCGCCGCCGACGCCTGCTGCGATGAGGAAGTTCCTGCGGCTGAGTTTTGATTTTGTGTGGTCCTTCATATGGGTCTCCTTCCTACCGTCAACACCTGAAATATGCAGCTTATTGCATGCTCAACATTAGAACACCTTAAGGGCTTCGGTTTCAACCAGGAGAAAACTCTCCGCGAAATGGGCAACGTGTTTGTAAAAATTGGCCTTTTCGCTCTTTGATATTGCACCGCAAAAACCGGGGTAAGAACGGGCGATATATCGGTCGAAAAACCCCTGTTGCATTTGCAGCGCAGCATCCTCGGAGCCCAATGAAATCAAGTGCCGCATGACATCGAAAAGCCCCGCCATGTGGTCCTCGGGTTCGTGCGCCCCTCCCGACCGGGCGAGCCCCCACCCCGCTAGCTCGCCCCGCAGCCGGGCGAGGATCTTCTCGCGGCCGGTATCGGCGAGGTAGTAGCTCGCGTAGGGTGTCACCTCGGCCTTGCCGGTACCGACGAGGATCTCGTCGTACTCGAGGCGGGCCGCCTCGGCCTCCATCATCCGGGCCGCCGCGGCGAGCTTGTTCCACGCGTCCGCAAGAGCGGACTGCTCGGCGCCGATTGCGACCTCGTCGGCGCCGCCGATGGTTGCTAGCAGCGCGGCGTCGGGGCCGGAATAGAAAAGCCGCGCAAGTAACGCGTAGTACCCAGCGCGAGCGCCATCCTCGGGCACCTCCGGCGGCTGGAACTTGAGCGGCGTCAGCGCCGCGCTCACGGTTTTACGTCCGAGATGTTGATCTCTCCCTTGTTTTCCATCATGTCCACGACGCGGCAGTCGGCGCACATCTGGAGCCGCTTCAGCGCCCCGCCGCCCGCGAACATCGAGTGCCCGGTGAGCTTGCCGAGCATGTTGTCCACCATCTGGCGCGTGCCGAAGGGCTTGCCGCAGCGCACGCAGTTGAAGGGCTCCGCCTCGTTCAGCATGACTTCCTGTTTCGCCTGCGCCGCCAGCAGCAGGCGCGGGGCGAGCGTGATCGCGTTCTCTGGACAGGTCCTCTCGCACAGCCCGCACTGTACGCAGTTGCGCTCGATGAATTTCAGCATCGGCTGGTCGCGCCCGTCGACGAGCGCCGATTCCGGGCAGGCGCCGACACAGGCCATGCACAGCGTGCAGGTCTGCTTGTCGACGAGGACCTGCCCGTAAGGGGCACCGGCGCCGAGCTTTATCTCCTCCTGCGGCTTCGGCGCCTGCTTCGCGAGGTGGTCGATGGCGAAATCCAGTGTGGTGCGCTTTTCGGGAGAAAGGTTGTAGGTCGCGGGCTTGGCTACCGATGCCGCGGGAGCGAGCGCCCAGATCTCTTTTTCCAGCACGGCGTGCTCGTCGGTCGCGAGAAACCGGAAATGCGTCCCGCCGTAGCCGAGCCCGTTCGCGATGGTCTCTGCAAAACCCATCTGCTTTTCCAACGCGTCGCCGTATTCGGCGGCCTCCTTCGGCGTCGCGAGCACCGCGACCTGGCCCGCGCCATAGGCGAGCGCCGCGAGCAGCACATCTATCCCGATCGAGGCGGGATGATGCACTTCGAGCGGAATCGCCCGCGCGGGCAAGCCTTTCCCGCGCCGCGCGAGCTTCGCGATCAGCGTGCGGCTCTCGCCCGCATTGTGCAGGAGCAGGCAGGCGTCCTTGCCGCCCGCCTGGGCGTAGACGGAAAGCACCCGCTTCAGCCGCGCGCCGAGGTCCGGCACGCGAGGATAGGCGTAGCTCATCGCGCCCGAGGGGCAGACGGTCGCGCAACCGCCGCAGCCCATGCACAGGTGCGGATCGACCTTGACGTGGTCGCCGTCCGGCGCGATGGCGCCGGTCGAGCAGACATCCAGGCACTGGTTGCAGCCGACCTTCGAGGAGCGGCTGTGTGCGCAGATCTTCTCGTTATAGGCGAAGAAGCGTGGCTTTTCGAACTCGCCCACCATCTGGCCGAGCTGCCCGGCCGCCAGCGCCTGCTTGAGCGGATCGGCGCCCGGCGCGAGGTAGCCCTGCGGCGGCTGCGCGGTGCGTATCAGCGGCTGCGCCGAGAAATCGAGCACCATGTCGAAGCGCTCGCTTCGCTCGCGCTCGGCGCGCTCGAAGTCGATCGCGCGGATCGCGCCGCAGGCCTTGACGCACTCGCGGTGCGCCTTGCACTTGTCCATGTCGATCTGGTAGGAAAAATCGATCGCCTGCTCGGGGCACGCATGGATGCAGGCGTTGCAGCGCGTGCAGACTTCCAGGTCGATCGGGTTGTGCTGCTCCCAGACGACCTCGAACTCGCCCAGATGGCCTTTTACCGACTTTACTTTTCCCGACCAAACCGGATAGCGACGTTCGGCAGGCAATTCCCCTCCGCGGCTGCTCGTGATCAGCACATTCACTTCGAGCTGCTCGGCGAGCTTATCGGCCCAGGCTATCGCGGCCTCGGTAGGGCCCATGATGAGCAATTGACCGCTGGACTGGTAGCTCACGCCCGGCACCGATTCGGGTTCGGGCAGCTCGGCGAGCGCGAGGAGCGCTGCGATCTTGGGCATCGCCTGCGCACCCTCCTTCGACCAGCCCGCGTGTTCGCGGATATTGATGAACTTCAGCTGCGTCGGGGCGTTCGCCGTCTGGGCGATTTCCGAGAACAGCGGCGCCTCCTGCGTGCAGGCGACCACACAGGCTTCGTCCTTGAGCGACTCCTGGAAGCTGCCGACTTCCTTGCGGCACAGCTCCGTGTGCATCTGGATAGGCTGGGTGAGCTTGAGCGCGGCGCCGAGCGCCTTGGCATCGAGCGCAATGGTCTTGTTGCAGTTGCAGATCTTCAGCGCGCGGTCTTCGAGCGTCATGTCAAGCCTTGTCTTTGCGTTCGGCGGGCTCAGGCGGCGGCGCTTCCGCCCGGGTCTCGCCTTGCGCCCTTTCGGCCGCCTCGGGCGGAGATTGGACGGCGGGCGTCTCCGCCGCAGCATGCGGGTCTTTCTTCTCCTTGTCGTCAAAGAGCAGGCTCTTCGCATGTTCGAGCGTCTTCAGCATCGCCAGGGGGATGGGCTCGCCCTGCGTGAAGTCCTCGCAGTAAGCCTCGAACCGTTCGAAGTTCTCGAAATGCGGATCGCTGAACAGCTTCTTCAGCGCCGAGCGCCTGAGGTTCTCGTCCACGCCGGCCTTCAGGAACTCGGTGTATTCGGAAGCGAGGCCTCTGAGGGATTCGAGTGGCGGCAGCTCGCGCGGCGCGGACGCGTCCGTCGGCGCCGCGGCTGCACCGGTGTTCGCAACCGCCGGAGCCGCGGGCGCCGGCTCCGCCGGCGGCTGCGACTCGGCCGGCTTCTCCGCGGTCTTGCGCGCTTCGATCTTGCGCCGCGACCAGCGCGAAGCGAAATTTTCCTTGTCGTCAGCGATCATCGCGCTTTGCCCCCTTGAACGAAGGCGGCCGGGAGCGCTTCTTCGGCTCTGGCTTGTAGTTGCGCTCGACGTACTCCGCGAGCCACGGGATCCATTGCGGCGGCATCGGCACGCCGTCCACGCGCGCGCCGGCGTCCATCAGGCGCGCCGCCTCGTTGTAGCTCACCGTGACCGCTTTCGGCACGCCCGCGCCCTGCTCTTCGAGCCAGTTCACGAACACGAACGGTTTCTGCGAGCTGAGATTGAGGTAATAGCCTTCCGCCTCGTCGCGGAAAAGCTCGAGCTTGAACCCCGGATGCAGCCACTGCGCGCGCACCTCGTTCTCGACGAGTGCGCGGGGCCCAGCGCCCGGCTCGCTCGCGTCGGGCACGACGCCGATCGGCTCCCACTTCTCCGACTGCCAGCGGTTGTTCAGGGGCGTGCGCTCCATCACGACTGCGACGGCGAGGCTGGTCTGAGACATTTTTCCGGCTATACTCACCAGTTCAGCAAACGACAAATTATGAACTGCATTTCATGAGGCGGCTACGCAAACCATGACCGACCGGGTCATACCGATCGCGGACGCACGCAGGACAAAACCCCTCCCCTCGGAAGGGGAATTGGGCTCGTCCGCGCGCGCCGGCGAGGACACGCTCGGTCGCAGGCTGCACGACCTGCGCATCTCGGTCACCGACCGCTGCAACTTCCGGTGCATCTACTGCATGCCGCGCGACGTGTTCGGCCCCGACTACGCGTTTCTCCCGAAGAGCGAATTGCTGAGCTTCGAGGAGATCGCGCGGCTGGCGCGCGTGTTCAAGGGTCACGGGGTCGAGAAAATCCGCCTGACCGGCGGCGAGCCGCTGTTGCGCAGGAACCTCGAGCGCCTGATCGAGATGCTCGCCGACATTCCGGGGCTTGACCTCACGCTCACCACCAACGGCTCGGTCCTCTCGAAAAAAGCGCGCGCGCTGAAGGCGGCGGGCCTCAATCGCGTCACGGTCAGCCTCGACTCGCTCGACGAGGCGGTGTTCCGCAGGATGAACGACGCCGACTTTCCGGTCTCCGAAGTGCTGACCGGCATCGATGCGGCGGCGGCCGCGGGACTCGCGCCGATCAAGATCAACATGGTGGTGAAGCGCGGCGCGAACGAGGATTCCGTCATCCCGATGGCGCGCTACTTCAAGGGCAGCGGCCACATCGTGCGCTTCATCGAGTACATGGACGTCGGCGCGACCAACGGCTGGCGCATGGACGACGTCCTGCCCTCGGCCGAGATCGTCCGCATGATCGGCGAGAAGATGCCCCTCGAAACGGTCGAGCCGAATTACACAGGCGAGGTCGCAGAGCGCTGGCGCTACCGGGACGGGTCCGGGGAGATCGGCGTGATCTCCTCGGTGACGCAGGCCTTCTGCCGCACCTGCACTCGCGCGCGGCTTTCCACCGAAGGCATGCTCTATACGTGCCTTTTCGCCATGGCGGGCTACGACCTGCGCGGGCTGCTGCGCGGCGGCTCGTCCGACCAGGAGACCTCAGACGCAATCGCGCGCATCTGGCAGGCGCGCACCGACCGCTATTCCGAGATCCGCACCGCGGAGACGGCCAAGTTGCGCAAGATCGAGATGTCCTACATAGGCGGATGAAGACGCGGCACCGCCTCAAGCTCACCCACGCTTCGAAACCCCTCACCTTCGAAGTCGAGGCGATCAACGAGCGCGGCGAGTCCGTGCCGACGCCGATAGCGGGCGAGCATCCGCTCACGCTCTACGTGGACAAGCGCGAGATCGTCACACTGATGACGCTAGGCCAGGCGCCCGAGGCGCTCGCGATCGGCTACCTGCGCAACCAGCGCCTGGTTAAATCGATCGACGAAATCGCCGCGGTGCAGGTGGACTGGGAGACGGCGTCGGTCGCGATCACGACGGGCAACCCGCTCAAGGGACTCGACGAAAAAATGAGGAAGCGCACCGTCACCACCGGCTGCGGCCAGGGCACGGTGTTCGGCGACCTAATGGAGGAAATCGATTCGATCAAGCTGCGCGACGACGTCACGCTCACCGAAGATGCCCTGCACGCTCTGCTCGACGCGGTGCGCCGCCACGAGGCCATCTATAAGGAGGCGGGCGCCGTTCACGGTTGCGCCCTTGCGAAAAATTCGGCAAGCCACTCCGCTGCCAGCCCCGAGATCCTCTACTTCGTCGAGGACGTCGGACGGCACAATGCGGTAGATGCGATCCCGCTCGGGCCTCACCAAGATGGGCCACGAGATCGCGGCGAAGCTCGGCATCACCATGATCGGCCGCGCCGCGGGCGGCAAGCACTACCTGCTCTTCACCGGCAAGCACCGCTTCAGGAAGACCGTCGCGCCGACGTTGGTGGCGTAGGGGTCTTCGCACGCGTGCCAGCGGGTTGACCTATTCATTAGCGTCCCTAGCGAGCGCGGCATGCTGTCTTCGGTCACTGGATTGATCCTCGCGGGCGGCAAGGGCAGCCGCATGGGCGGGGTGGACAAGGGCCTGCAGACCTTCCGCGGCAAGCGCCTCGTCGATCACGTGTACGAGCGCTTCGCGCCGCAGGTCGGCGGCATCATCATCAATGCCAACCAGAACCATGAGGAATACAAGACTTTCGGCGTGCGCGTGGTGAGTGACGCGATCGGAGGGTACGCTGGACCGCTCGCGGGACTGCACGCAGGCATGTCGGTTTCCAAGCGACCGTTTCTCGCCTCAGTGCCTTGCGACTCGCCCTTCCTCCCTACGGATCTGATCGAGCGGCTGCACAAGCGCATCGACGAAACCGGCGCAGAGCTCGCCGTTGCGAAAACAGGCGACCAGCCGCACCCGGTATTTTCGCTCATACGCCGCGGCGTGCTCGACCACCTCGCTGACTTCCTGAAAGACGGCGGCCGCAAGATCGATGCGTGGTATGCGACGCTCAGCGTCGTGGAAGTCGGTTTCGACGACGAGCCGGAGGCGTTCTCCAATATCAACACGCGCGAAGAGCTGCACACCTGGGAAAACGCACCGCCCGCTTGAATCTCTTCGGCCGTCAAGGACGGTGTCACTCGACCCGAATCAGGGAATGTTCTTGGAAACTTCGTTTGAATAAGGGCTTTCCATGCCCAAGGTATCGAAGGCCGTCACCGCGAAGTAGTACTGGCTTCCGCTGGCGAGTCCGGTAAGGGTGTAGGCCGTAACATTGCCCACGCTGATCCCTTGGCCGAGGGGCTGGAGATAGGTTCCCGGGGCGGTGCCGAAATAAACCCGGTACCCGCTGAGATTTGGGGCTGTTACGGAATCCCACGCCAGAGAGGCGCTATTGGAAGGCGGCGGAGGTGGCGTCGTGACGCTCACGCTCGTCGAATTGGCTGAGATGTTGCCGGCCGCATCGCGAGCCGCCACGGTGTAGCTGTAGGTCGTTGCAGCGGACAAGCCCGTGTCGGCAAAACTCGTCGTGGCGGGCGTGGCGACCTGGACGCCATTGCGGCGGACGATATAGCCGGTCACCCCGATGTTGTCGGTTGAAGCGCTCCATGACAGGTTGGCTCCGGTCGAGCCCGCCGCCGCGCCCGTCAGGCCGCTAGGCGTAGAGGGTGGCGTCGTGTCAGGTGTCGTGATGCTCACACTTGCCGAATTAGGTGAGATGTTGCCGGCCGCATCGCGGGCCGCCACGGTGTAGCTGTAGGTCGTTCCATCGGACAAACCCGTGTCCGCATAACCGGTCGTGGCGGGCGT
>VBCJ01000320.1 GCA_005884335.1 Betaproteobacteria bacterium
GCCGCCAGCGGAAGTCGGTGAACCAGGCGTTGTTCTTCGAGTCGGGAATGACGTCGTAGATGTTGTGCGGCTCGCCCTTGGGCGCGCTCTTGAACGGCTCCCAGGTTTCGATCTTGCCGGTGGCGACATCCAGGCGATGCACGCCGGCGAAGCCGTTGTTCTGCGTCCACACCTTGCCGTCGACGTGCGAATGCTGCGGGCTGACCATGTTGACCTGCGCGGCGTCGATGTTCTGCTCGGGCGGCAGCTTCCAAGTGGTGAATTTCGTCGTCTTGGGGTCGAACTTGACGATCGTCGCCTGGTACATGTTGCCGAGCCACAGGTTCCCCGCCCTATCGCTGCGCAGGCCGAGGAGCCCCGTCGGGAATCCCGGCTTGTGCACGTCGATGGGAAATTCCGTGACCTGGCCGGTCTTCGGATCGAGCCGGCCGAGGTTCTGCTCGCCGAAACTCGAATACCAGGCGATGCCCTCGGAATCGACGATCACGTCGTGCGGCGAGATCGTCTCGCGCGGCAGGTCGTATTCGGTGTAGATGACGCGCGTCGCCCGGGCCGAGGGGCGCGGATGCGTCTTCAACTCGTAGCTCCACTTCTGCGCGGGGCCGCGGTTGATCGTGGCGAGATACTCGGCGGTGGTGCGGTACACCTGGACGCGCTGGTCGCCGCGTTCCTCCATCAGCCGCTCGGCTTTGCGCAGCTGCGGATGCTGCGGAATGCTCTGGTTCACGTAGCCCTGCATGCGCGGCAGGACCGTCTTCGTGAAGGCGTCGGCATCGTGCTGCGAACGCACCACGCGCTCGAGGGAGTGGCAGCCGACGCAATTCAAGAGCTGCCCCTTCTGCGGGTCGGTGCCGGGGACGCTCGCCATCCATTCGCCGTTGGAGAGCTGCGCGGCGAGGTCGACGGTCTTCTTGAGCTTGAGGTCGAGCGCAGCGGTCTTGCCCGCGGCGACCTCCACCGCGCTAAGGGCCTCGAGATCGTAGCCGACGGCGCGGATGCGAATCGCGTAGCGGCCGGGCTCGAGTTTCGCGGCAGGAAAGCCGTAGCGGCCTTCCTTGTCGCTTACGACGGTGATCGTGATCGTCGAGCCCGCCTTCTTCGCGCTCACGAGCACGCCCTCCATCGCGCCTTCTTCGGCGGAGCTGACTTTGCCGGCGAGCGCGGCTTGCGCGGCGGCGCCGGCGGAATAGGCGGCGAACGCGACGCTCAAAACCGCCGTCGCGACCAGTGAATGTGTTCCAAAGCGCATGGGCGCCCCCCCGGGAAATGTTTTTGAAAAGACCCAGGTGAAATCCTACTATAAGAGCCCCCGGCGCACTGCGCCGATTCGCTCAACCCCTCGGATGGAAGATCGCGGTCGGGGCGAAGGAGGTTCCTTACGGCCTGTTCCTGGGAGAGCTGGTGAACTTCATCATCGTCGCGTTGGCGCTCTACCTCTTCATCGTGAAATTTCTCGGCTTGGTGATGAAAACAAAGCAGTCCGCTCCGCCCGCTCCGTCGAAGCAGGAGGCGCTGCTCGCCGAGATCCGCGATCTGCTCAAGACGCAAAGAGCCTGAGGCCGGCGCTGGAAACTACTCCGCTTTCACCCCGATCGCGCGCACGAGCCTTCCCCACTTCCGCACTTCGCTGGCGCGGTAGGCGCGCGCTTCGGCGGGTGAGGCGCTCGCCTCCGCATCGATGCCGATGTTGGCGAGCTGTTCCTTGAGCTGCGGGTTCTGCGCGATTTTCACGAGCGCGGCGTGAAGGCGGTTGACGACCTCCTCGGGTGTGCCGGCGGTGCAGAGGATCGCATACCAGGTCCACACGTCGAATCCGGGCAAGCCGCTCTCCGCCAGGGTGGGCGTGCCGGGGGCGAACGCCGAGTGCTTCGCGCCGGTGAGCGCGAGCAGCCTCAGTTTTCCGGCCTTGGCGAACGGCACCACGTTCGCGACCGGCGCGAAGCTCATGTCCACCTGTCCCGATACGAGGTCGGTCATCGCGGGCGCCGCGCCCTTGTAGGGCACGTGCACGATATCGACGCCCGCCATCTGCTTGAACAGCTCGGCCGCCAGATGCAGCGAGGAGCCGTTGCCCGACGAGGCGTAAGTGAGCTTGCCGGGCTGCGACCTGGTGAGCGCGATCAGCTCCTTCACGTTCGCCGCGGGAACGCGCGGGTGCACGGCGAGCGCGCTGTTGCCGGTGGCGACGAGGCTCACGATGTCGAGGTCGCGCACCAGGTCGAAGGGGAGCTTCGCGTAGAGCGCAGGGTTGACGGCGCTGGGGCCGGTCGAGCCCAGCGTGAGCGTGTAGCCGTCGGGCGCGGCGCGCGCCACCGCTTCCGCGGCGAGATTGCCTCCGGCGCCGGTGCGGTTCTCGACGATGAAGGGCTGGCCGAAGGTCTCGGCGAGCCGCGCGCCGTAGGCGCGCGCGATGATGTCGTTCGGCCCGCCCGGAGCGAATCCGACCATGACGCGCACCGGGCGCGAGGGGTAGGACTGCGCGAGCGCGGGAGCGGACTGGAGGACGATCGTCCCCGCGAGCAGCAGCCATCGCGTCCACGTCATGTCCGCCCCTTGTTCCCTAGTCCGGCACGATGGCGCTGCGGCGGATCACCGCCTCCCAAGCGGCTCTTTCCTTTTTCAGGTGAGCGGCGAAGAGCTCAGGGGTGTCGAACACCGGGATCAAGGTTTCGTGTTCGAGCTTTTCCGCGAGCCCCGGCGACCTCATCGCACGGATGATCTCGGCACTCATGCGCTGCACGATCGCGGGGGGCGTTCCCGACGGCGCGACCACGCTGAACGAGCTGTAGATCTCCAGGCCCGGAAATCCGGCCTCGGCGAGCGTCGGCACTTTCGGAAGAGCGTTCGTGCGCACGATGACGGCGAGCGGCATCAGTTTTCCCGCCCTGATGTGCGGGAGCGCAACCGCGGCGTCGGGGAAGGCGAAATCCAGCTGGCCGCCGAGAAGAGAGGGCATCATGTTGCCGATGCCTTTGAAGGGAACGTGCAGGAACTTGGCGCCCGAGGCTTCCTCGAGCATGCGGATGCCGAGATAGGTCGGGCTTCCCGTTCCCGCGGAGCCGAATGAGAGCTTCCCCGGCTCGCGCCGGCCGAGCGCGACGAGCTCGCCGAGCGTCCTCGCGGGGACCGAAGGATGAACGCAAATCACCAGGGGCGCGACGACGCCGCGCGCCACCGGCGCGAAGTCGCGCTCCGCGTCATACGGGAGATTCTTGTACAGGCTCGGGTTCACGGCGATCGCAGGATTCGCGGAGACGAGGAACGTGTAGCCGTCGGGCGCCGCCTTCGCCGCCGCTTCGGCACCGATGTTGCCGCTCGCACCCGGCCGGTTGTCGACGATGAACTGCTGCTTGAGCGACTCGGAGAGCGCCTGCGCGAGCTGGCGCGCGTACAGGTCGGTGCCGCCGCCGGGCGACGAGGGCACGATGAACTTGACCGGGCGGGCGGGCCAGGCTTCCTGCGCATGGGCGAGCGCGGCGTGCAGTGCGAAGAGAACTGCGACTGCGGTTCCGAATCCCCGGTTCATGCCGTTTCCTCCAGCGGCGAAGTCTACTCTCGCTCCCCGCTTTTCGCGAAGACACGGCTCGGCGAAATCGGCGCGGAGCATGGCATACTGATTGCGGCAAGGAGCCAAGATGCGTAGCGGCACGACCTCGATTGCACCTGCGGTGTTCCTGTTCCTCTTCGGATGGCTTGCATTGACCGCGGCCGCGCAAGCCCAGTATCCGAGCCGCATGGTCAAGGCGATCGTGCCTTACACGCCCGGCAGCAGCGCCGACCTGATCGCGAGAAACCTGGGCCCGCGGCTTTCCGAGGGCTGGAAGGTTCCGTTCGTAGTCGACAACCGCGCCGGCGCAAGCGGCATCATCGGCGTGCAGGCGGTGGTCGGCGCGCCCGGAGACGGCTACACGGTGCTCATCATGGCCGACAACTTCGCCTCGGCGGCGAGCGTGCGACCGAGCTCGTACGACCCGGTGAACGACCTCGATCCGGTGATCCTGCTCGCGCGCGGCGACTATGCGCTGATGGCCTCGGCGTCCTTTCCGGCGAAATCCGTCGCGGAACTCGTCGGCATGGCGCGCGCCAATCCCGGCAAGATCTACTATGCCTCCCCGGGCAGCGGCCTGCCCGCGCACCTCATGATGGAAGTATTCAAGTCCACCATGGGCATCGACCTCGTGCACGTGCCCTACAAGAGCAATGCCGCGGCGGTCAGCGACCTGGTCGGGGGGCAGGTCAGCCTCATGTTCGCCTCGGTGGGCGTGGCGCTGCCGCTCGCCGAAGGCGGGCGCATCCGCATCCTCGCGGCCGGGGCCGCAAAGCGCGCCGCGCGCACGCCCGAAGTCCCGAGCTTCATCGAGTCGGGCGTGAAGGACTTCAACGTCGGCACCTGGTTCGCGATGCTCGTGCCGAAAGGGACGCCGCGCGAGGTCCGCGCGAAACTCCACGCCGACATCGCGGCGCTTCTGAAGGAGCCGGCGGTGGCCGAGCTCATGTTGAAGCAGGGAATGACGCCCGCGGGCGGAACGCCGGAGGAGCTGCACGATCTCATCCGGTCGGACTTCGAGCGCTGGACCAAGATCGTGCGCGAAGCCAACATCAAGGCGGACTGATCATGCAAAGAGCAGAGCGCAAGGTGGCCGAAACGGCCCGTCACGACGATCCCTTCGAGGATCACTGCTGGAAGGACATCGTGCCGCCCGACGTGATCGAGCTCTACTCGAACTACCGGCGCGAGGTCGGCGTCGGTCCCTCGCCCGCGCTCATCGCGATCGACCTGTACGAGCTCGTCTACCAGGGCGGAGCGAAGCCCGTGCCGCAGGTGATGAAGGCGTATCCGAACTCCTGCGGCGAATACGCCTGGGCGGCGATCGCGCCGACGAAGCGCCTGCTCGCCGCGGCGCGCGCTGCGGGGCTGGCGATCTTCTATTCGACCGGCGACACGCGGCCGCAGAGCCAGCCGAAGAACGTGCGCGCGACCCGGCGGCAGGGCGTGCGCGTCGATCGGGAGCTCTACGCGATCCGGCCCGAGTTCAAGCCGGCCCCGGGCGACGTGGTGATCACCAAGGTCCGCGCGAGCGCGTTCTACGGCACGCCGCTCGCCGCGCATCTCACGCAGCTCGGCGTGAAGAGCGTCATCGTGTGCGGCGAGAGCACGTCGGGGTGCGTGCGCGCGTCCGTGGTCGACGCGTACTCCCACGGCTTTCACGTGACGCTGGTCGAGGAGTGCTGCTTCGACCGCAGTCCGATCTCGCACAAGGTCAACCTCTTCGACATGCATCACAAGTACGCCGACGTGCTGCACGTGGACGAAGTCGTCGCCCACCTGGAAGGGATGCGGGCGAAGCTGCGATGAGGTCGCGATGAAGGCGCGTGCCTATGGACCGTTCCCCTATTCGCCCATCCATCGCCGGCCGCGGCTCGAATGGCCGGGCGGGGCGCGCGTCGCGCTCTGGGTGATCCCGAACATCGAGTTCTTCTCGCTCTCGGAAAGCATCCCCGCAGGCGCGGGCGGCTCGGGCGTGAAGCCGCCCGACGTGCCGGCGTGGGCCGCGCGCGATTACGGCAACCGCGTGGGCGTATTCCGCCTGATGAAGGTGCTCGACCGCTACGGCGTGCGCGGCACGGTGGCGCTGAACAGCGATCTCTGCGCGCAGCATCCCGAGATCATCGAGGAATGCAAGGCGCGCAAATGGGAGTTCATGGGGCATAACGAGAGCAACACGCGGCGCTTGAACGAGCTGCGGGCGGGCCAGGAGAGCCGCACCATCCGCAGCGCGCTCGACACGATCGCGAAAGCGACCGGCTCGCGACCGGTCGGCTGGCTCGGCTCGGGGCTGCAGGAAACCTGGGACACGCTCGAATTCCTCGCCGCCGAACGCTGCGAGTACGTCTGCGATTGGGTGAACGACGACCAGCCCTACATGATGCAGCTCGAGAGCGGAAGGCGGCTCGTGTCCGTGCCCTACAGCACGGAGATCAACGACAAACCCGCGTTCGAGAAGCGCAACCGCACGGCCGAGGAATTCCGCGACATGATCGTGCGCCAGTTCGACGTGCTCTACGAAGAAGGCGCCGACTCGGGCCGCGTCATGGCGATCGCGCTGCATCCCTATCTCACCGGCGTGCCGCACCGGATCGGCGCACTCGACGCGGCGCTAGCGCACATTCTCCGGCGCGAAGGCGTGTGGCGCGCGACCGGGGCCGAGATCGCGCGGCACTATATGGGCCGAAAGCCGACGCATTGAGCGTGCGTCCCGGAGAGGAGCGAAGCATGGCGGGTCGTTTGGCGGAAAAAGTGGCGATCATCACGGGCGGCGGGCACGGCATCGGCAAGGCGTACGCGCTCGGATTGGCGAGAGAGGGCGCGAAGGTCGTGGTCGCCGAGATCGACGCAATCGCCGCCGAGGCCGTCGCCGCGGACTTGAAGCGCCAGGGTTTCGAGGCGATCGCGGTGCGCACCGACGTCGCCGACCGCGCGAGCGCTGAGGCGATGGCGAAGCGCGCGGTCGAAGCGTTCGGACGAATCGACGTCCTCGTGAACAACGCGGCGATCTTCGCCACCGTCCCGATGTCGCGCTCGCCTTTCGACGAGATCGAGATCGAGGAGTGGGACCGCATGATGGCGGTCAACCTGCGCGGCATGTGGCTCGCCTCGCGCGCCGCGGTCCCGCACATGCGCAAGCGCGGCTACGGCAAGATCATCAACATCAGCTCGGGCACGGCGCTGAAGGGCTCGGCGAGCCGCATCCATTACGTCACCTCGAAGGCGGGCGTGCTCGGCTTCACGCGCACCCTCGCGCAGGAGCTCGGCAAAGACGGAATCTGCGTCAACTGCGTCGCGCCGGGCAGCACGCTGTCGGAGGAGAATCCGAGCGAGGGCATCCTCAGGATGCGCTCGGCCGCCGCCGAAGAGCGCGCGATTCGGCGCACGCAGAAACCGGAGGACCTGGTCGGCGCGATCGTTTTCTTCGCCTCGCCCGAGAGCGATTTCATCACCGGGCAGACCCTCGTCGTCGACGGCGGCGCGTGCATGCACTAGTCGGGCCTCGCGCCGACCTGCCTCACCACCGCACCCCAGTAGGCGTATTCGCGCCGGATCATCTCCGCGAACTCAGTCGGGCTGGCGACCTCCGGCACTGCGCCCTGCGAGACGTACACCTCGTTCAGATCGCGGCTGGAAACCGCCTTGCCGACTTCGGAATTCAGCCGCGACACGATGTCCGCCGGCAGGCGCGCGGGCCCGACGACGCCCATCCATGCGGTCGTGTCGAAACCGGGAAAGCCGGATTCGGCGAGGGTCGGAACTTCCGGCATGAGAGCGATGCGCTTCGCGCTCGTCACGGCCAGCACCTTCACCTTCCCGGCTCGGGCCTGCGGAAGAGTGGTGTTGACGACGTCGAACTTGTAGTCGATGTTGCCCGCAAGCAGCGCCGCCATGGCGGGCGCGCCGCCCTGGAACGGCACGTGCACGGCGTCGAATCCGGCGAGCTTCTTGAAAAGCTCGCCCGCGAGGTACACATGCGTGCCCACGCCCGCGGCACCGTAGTTGAGCGCGCCGGGTTTCGATTTTGCGAGGGCGATGAGGTCCGCGATCGAGTTGGCGGGCAGCGTCGTCCGCGCGATCACCGTGAGCGGGCTGCTCAGGATCGGCGCGATCGCCGCGAAATTCTTTGCGGGATCGATTTTCGGGTTGGCGAACATGTGCGGCGCGACCGCAAGGGAGCTCACGCTGCCGAGGAGCAGCGTGTAACCGTCGGGCGCGGCCTTCGCCACCGCTTCGGAGCCGAGCAGCCCGCCCACGCCCGGCCGGTTCTCGATGACGACGGGCTGGCCCAGGCCCTCGGAAAATTTCTGGACGACGACCCGCGCGACGCTGTCGCTCGATCCGCCCGGCGGGAAGGGAACGATCAGCCGGATCGGGCGGGTCGGGTAGTTTTGCGCCTGCAGCCCGAGCGCGCACGCCATCCCTGCAATGCACGTGGTAAGGCGGATCAGCCCGATGATCATGGAATATTTATACCTCCGCGGACCGCTTCGATAAGGGGCCGACCCATGATACGTCGATCGGCGCTTGACCGGCGAAGCCGACAAAAGGCGGAATACAATCTGTCTTTTAGGTTCTCTAATTCACGTCTGGCGTAGATCAGAGGAGACCTCTTATGCGGCTAACATATTTTGCTTGCAGGATGCCATACGCCGGTATGGTTATCGTGTGCGCGCTTGTCATCACGTCGTGCGCAGCAACGCTAGCCCTTCATGACACTCTCACCGGTGCGGCGCCCGGAGCAGAGTCTGTGCGAGCCGGTCAGGTGTATAGGGGTAAGTGGCTCGTCATACGTGCTCCCAATTCTGATGGATGGTACTTGGCGAGGTCTTCTCGTGAAGGAATGGAATTCGCCCGACGCGGAAATGAGCCAAGCGAGAGCTTTGGTGCTCAAGTGCTATCTTTCATTTCATCCACAGCCGGAAATCGAGACGCGTTTTTGTCGTCAATTAAGAAACAGTTTGAAGCGGAAACTACTGCAGGGCGCCACTCAGCG
>VBCJ01000404.1 GCA_005884335.1 Betaproteobacteria bacterium
TTGGAAAAGGAGCGGGTATGTTCGTCCTGTCGGTCGAGCTTCGCATCAAGCCCGAGAACGTCGAGAGCTTCATGGCAAGCGCGCTCGAGAACGCGGCCCAATCGCGCAAGGAGCCCGGCTGCCGCCAGTTTGACGTGCTGGTGGACCCGAAGGAGCCTACGCGGGTGATGCTCTACGAGGTTTACCTGGACGACAAGGCGTTCGAGGCCCACCAGCAGACTGCGCACTTCAAGAAATATCTCGCCGAGGCGGTGCCCCTGCTCGCCTCGCGCGAGCGCCACGTGTGGACGCGCGCCGCGCCCTGAGCCGCGACTTGACCGGGCTCGTACCCCAGAAGAACTGACTCTTCCCTCGCGGGCCGATTCAGCCGGGCCGCGGGGAGTCCTGTTTCGACTGCGCGGCTCGCGGCCGCGCCGCGCCCGTGGCGACGGCCACGCCGGCCAGGATCGTCGCGATACCGGCCGCATGAAAGAGATGGAAGGATTCGCCGAGGAACACGATGGCGAGCAGCGTGCCGAAGGCGGGCAGCAGGTGGAGGGTGAAGCCCGCCGCATTGGCTCCGACGACCGCAACGCCGCGGTTCCAGCAGATGAAGGCGGCCACCGACGCTCCCAAGCCGACATAGAGCGCCGCGGCGACGCCCTGCGGCCCGGGCCAGCGCGGCGGGGAATGCCAGGCCTCCAGCGCAAACGCCGGCAGGATCAGCACCGTGCCCACGAGCGAAATCACGAACAGGAACGCGATTCCGTCCAGCTCCGGCGGCCGGCGCTTGAGCAGCACCGAGTACACGCCCCATACCGGCATCGCAAGCAGGATGAGCGCGTCGCCCAAGTGGAATTCCAGGCGCACGAGGCTGGCGGGATCGCCGCGCGCCATGATGACGAGAATGCCGGCGAGCGAGATCAGCATTCCCACGATCTGCCTGCGCGTGCCGCGCTCGCGCTCGATCGCCCAGGAGCACAGCAGCATGAAGGCCGGGAAGGAGGAGTTGATCAGCACCGCGTTCACCGCGGTGGTGGTCTTCAGTCCCTCGTAGATCATCCACTGGAACAGCGCCACCCCGAGAAAGGAAAGCACGAGCAAGAGGCCCGCGCTGCGCCGGATCACGGCGATGTTCGCGCGCACGCCGGGCAGCGCAAACGGCGCGAGGGCGACCAAGGCGATCAGCCAGCGCCAGAAATTCAGCGCCGCCGGCTCGAAGACATCGCGCAGCGCGCGGCCGAGGACCCAGTTGCCGGCCCAGAACAGCGTCGCGAGCGCGAGAAGCAGGAAGGCGGTGCGGCGCGAAGCGGGCGCGGTCGTGTTCATTTGTGGCTTGGAAATCCGATCCAGCGGGCGCGCTATCATACCCGGAGAGAGGACGGGAGAACCCAATGAAGACACGCCTCGCGCTCGCTGCCTCGCTTTGGCTCGGCGTCCTCCAGCCAGGATTCTGCGAAGATGCCTGCAGGCCCGAGCCCGGGGAGGTTTCCACCGGCTGCATGCTCGAGCTCGGCGACGCGCCGGGTAAGAACCTGATCTCCGGCCTCACCAGCCCCGGCCTAGCGAGCGGAATAATCGATCCCGTCATAGATCCCGTCGCGCTTGCGAAGGCAATCGGCGCGGGAGCCCCGCATCGCACCTGGACCGAGCGCGACCGAGACCCCTCGATCACGAACTACAAAATCGCCATCAAGGGCCCTCTGATCGACGTTGTCGGCGTGCACGTAGGAAAACCTCCGTACACTGTGAAAGAGCTCTCGCTGCGCGATCCAAAGATCGAACTACCCTGCGGACTGAAAGTCGGGCAGCCTCTTAAAAAATTCCTTGCCACCCTCCAGATGAAGGGCGACGTGTCCGACCCCGAGCGCTGGGATCCCAATAAGGACGTCCACTTGGGCTGGGGAAAAATGTGGTCGGCGCAAGGCGTTTGCTTCGCAGCGAATGCGAACATCACCCTGCGCCTGACTCCCTCGCGCGAGGTGCGTGAAGTGCACTGGCATTATTTCGCCGATTAGGAGGAAGGCGAGTCGGGCTGTAAGAGCAAGATCGACGTTCGACCACCTGCCCGCCAGGCGGAACGCGAAAGGGCTATGATCCGCGGAAAACCCACGGAGGCCCGAGTGCAACGAACCCTCTTCGCGATTGTTCTGGCAGCCCTCTCCACAGTCGCCGTGGCCCAGTCGGGCGGCCCGCGCACGCTCCCTGAGTTGAAGGCCGACATCGAGGAACGCGCCAGCCGCCACGCTTATCCGGTGTCCGGGCTCGAGCCCGCGGAAGTGCGCGAAGCGCTCGGCCCGCCGAGGCGTCGAAGCACTACAAGTACGCCTTCGAGTACTACCTCTTCGCGCGCTTCCCGCTGGAAAACTCCCCCGGAAAAGTGAAAGCGTATGAAAAGGCGCTCGAAGCCTTCGCCGCCTACGCGAAGATCCCGTACCCGCCGATCGAGATCGTGCGCATTCCCTTCGAAGGCAAGGAGATCGTCGGCTACCTGCGCCTGCCCATCAACGTCCGCCCTGCCCCGCTCGTGCTCACCATCGGGGGCCTGGACGGCCGCAAGGAAAACGCCTCGTTCAGGAACGACGCCTACCTCGACCACGGCGTCGCCTACTTCGCCTTCGACATGCCGGGAACGGGGCAATCGACCATCCGCCAGGTCGTGCCGGGCGCCGAGCGCGAATTCACGCGCGTGCTCGACTACATCGCCACCCGCAACGACATCGACGCGAAGCGCGTCGTCGTCTACGGCGGATCCTGGGGCGGGCACTGGGCCGCGCGCCTCGCCTACCTCGAGCGCGAGCGCATCCGCGGCGCGGTCGTGCAGGGCGGGCCGGTGCACGAATACTTCCAGCCCGAATGGCAGAAGAAAGCCATCGGCACGCGCGAATACCTCTTCGAGCTCTTCGAAGCCCGCGCCGCCATCTACGGCGCCAAGACCCTAGCCGAATTCCTCGCCTACGGCCCGAAAATGTCC